>JAZKZP010000037.1:0-7343 GCA_045612715.1 Eubacteriales bacterium | reverse complement strand
CGACCCCTACGGATTGCAAATTAATTTTTGTCGATTTATAGCCGTTTTGATTACTAAATGTCTATTATTTTACAATAATATTTCCTTAATCTTTGTAGGGGTCGGCGTCCCCGACGACCCGCAACAAAAGTAAACTAACTTTTTATCGCCCTGATAAATCCCAATTTATCACGCAAAAAATAAAACCCACTCGCAAAAGCGAGTGGGTTGTAAAATCTTTATCTGATTTTTGCAAGCGTCAAGTTCTTATATGCTTCATCATCGGTAACTTCACGTACAACATTTACGAAATCAGGGAAAATGATATCCGTATCTTCTTCTCTCTGCTCGATTTCGATAATTGCCTTATCATTCCAAAATGGATAAACATCAATTTCAAAATACTGATTCTTATAAGTCAAGCAATATCTCGTCTTTCTAATGGGTCGGCAAGAAGGATCGGCATCCATAAGCAAACGAATATATTCATCCTTCGAAAGACGGCGCTCAAGACGGATTCTCTGATTTTCGGAAATATTTTTCTTTTTAGTTTGGAAATAGATATAGTTTCCATCAATACCTCTCTGACGAACGCGGTTCTCTTCCCCATCCTGCGACATAAGATAAGTTTGGCTTATCTCAAGGCGCTGACAGTTAGGCAAGCTCTCAAGGTGCACAATATCAGGATAATCAATAAGAAATCTTCTCTTGATATCTCTTGGAGCTTCTTCGCCAAGGAAGGAAGTCATCTCATCAAGCAAGCGCTTCATTTTTAATTCAAAATCGGTATCATTATCAATTATGCGAAGGTGAGGATGTCCTGTCCAAGCGGCAATAATCTTATCGTCAAGAGCCGTTGCTTGTTCGACAGTTTCAGTTCTTGCGCCATTATTTTCAAGGGTATAGAACTCCTCTGCTCCCTTTGCACATGTCACAAGGTGGAACACCGCCTCATAACTATCGCGAAGTTCAACCTCGTTGTGTCCAACCACGTCAAGAACTTTATCAAAATCCTCTTGCGTCATATACGCCTTGTTATCAAGCGCACCGCGGTCGCAAACAAGAAGAATCTTTTCCTTGGGCATAGTAAGTGCGCCCTGTGTAAAAATTCTCTCTTTTTCAAGTTGAAGCTGCATCTGGCACACTTGATATTCAACATTTGTACCACAAGTCCAAGGAGCAACGCCACCTGTGATAAGCTCGGTAGCTGTTTCAGGAACGAAAAGCACGGTATATCCAAGCTTTGAAAAAGCACCCTGTATTCTATTCATAGCGGTAGTCTTACCTGCGCAAGGTCCACCCGTAATAACTATCTTTTTGATTTCCATTGTTTTTCTCCAATTGTGTGATAAAAAATACATAATTATTATACTACATTTTTCGTTGGTTTTCAATACCCAAAATGTGATTTGTAATTATTTAAATGAAAAATATAATTAACAAAAAACAAGCGCAACCGTTTGGTTGCGCTTTTAGTTTGAATTTTATCAGTTAAGAGCCATTGAAGCATTGCCACCGTCAGACGTAGTGTATGTAATTGTTATCTCATCACCCGTTTTAGAAACGCTGACATTTTTACTCAATTCATCGAAAGCATCTACTGTATCAAGTGCAGCTTGAAGTGTTTCAGTTGAAATATTGTCTTTTGTTAATGATGAACCTGTGACATATTCCCACTCCCCATCATCCGCAAGCTCGGCATTGATGTAAGTAACGATCTGACTGAGCTCCATTTCTGCTTTAGCATCCTTTGCATCCTTCACAAAAGCAGTATATCCAACAACGGCAACCGTTGCAATAATAGAAAGAATTGCAATAGCAACAATTAATTCGACAAGTGTAAATCCCTTTTTAATCTTTTTCATTTGTTTTCTCCTATAAAATGTAAAGTTTTTAGTATTATTAAAAATTTATTCAGTATATAATTCCTTAAGCTGCCACTTTCTTTCGACGAATTATTGCATTTACAATTCTATTTATTGCAAACAATACAACCGCATAAAAGCAAAGCCAACCGAATTGGTCCACTGTGTTTCTTGTTCCGCCGTAATAATGCAACAAAATCGGACATTGAGCGAGATAGATAAATACACTAATTTCGCCAAGTAAATTCAACAATTTACTGCGCACAGGAATGGCAGTAGCAAAATACAACAGTGATGTGCAAACAACACAAGTGAAAATATGGAGCTTCAAGATTGAGAATCCGGGCAAATACGCAAGATAAATGAATGCGATTGCCGAGATTGCAAATCCAACTAAATTAATAAACAAATTGAGTCTTTTAGCTTTTATTTCATCTTTCAATTTAACATTAATCTTTGGAATAAGCGAAACAAACATACCTATGGCAATCATCGCAGGGCCGCGAACAACTCTGCCAACAGTTTCGTTTTTTAATATACAGAACGACATTGTAAAGCAAATGATTGCAACACAAATAATATAAAACGTTGACTTTTTATTTACTTTTTTGTAAAGCACAAAGAACAATGTTAAATAAACAAATTGTGCAACAAAAAACCACAAAAAGCTAAGCGGCCAGTTGAATTTGTTCAATTCCCATTCAAAAATAATGTTGCAGGAAAGAACTGATAGCGCAGCAATTGCAAGGGGCACGGCAAATCCGTGTACCTTACCCAATGATATATGCTTAATTCCTTCAATAAATGGCTTTTCTTTATATTTTTCCATTGATTTTAAAAAGAAAAGTCCTGAAACCATAAAGAAAAAGTCTATAGAAATATTAACACCATCAAATTTGTCGGAAAGGATGAAGAAAAATCCGTGGAAATAAGCGACCCATACTGAACATAAAAATCTAAACAGTTCTATAAGTCCGTTTTTGTTTGATTCTTTTTTAACCATACTGATCTCCATTTGAAATTACTTTTTAGTCCAAGTGCTTGGTATTAACGCAATGAGGAGAGGATATATCTCAAGGCGTCCAAACAACATCGCAAAGGAAAGAATCACTTTTGAAACGTCAGAATAATCATTAAAGGTTATGCCCAAGTTCCCCGGGAAAAATCCACCGATATTATTAATACAACTCAAGGTTGTTGTGAAATTAGTTTCAAATCCAAATGATTCAAATGAAATTAACAAAAGTGTTGCAATAAAGAACACAAGATAAATAGCAAGATATGAGCTAACGCTTGAGAGAGTTGTTTTATCTACAACCTTACCCTCAAACTTAACTGCAGTTACACTTCTTGGATGAATTATTCTGCGAAGCTCTTGCTTAACCATCTTAACAAGCATTATCACTCTTGCAACCTTAAATCCACCACCCGTTGAGCCTGCACACGCACCAATAAACATCAAAACAACAAGAACGGTTTTTGAGAGTGTTGGCCATGCGTTATAATCCACGGTAGAATAACCGGTTGAGGTAATTATTGATGACACTTGGAAAGAGGATGCCCTCAAAGTTTCTTCAAAACTCAAATCAGGTGAGCATATATTAAAATATATTATAACAGTTGACACAACGGCAATTCCAACATAAACCCAAAGCTCTGTTGAACGAATTGCAGATTTAAATTTCTTCATTAACACCAAGTAGAAAAGGTTGAAATTTATACCAAATAAGAACATAAATACAGTGATTACCCATTGAAGATATGGACTATAGGAAGCAACACTGTCTGCCTTTATACCAAATCCACCTGTACCTGCCGTACCAAATGAATGAACTATGCTATCAAAAAGTGGCATTCCTCCCGCCAAGAGAAGAATCACTTGAACAACTGTCATTACAAAATAGATTACATAAAGAATTCTCGCCGTTTCTCTCGCTCTTGGTACTATTTTACCAACTATAGGGCCAGGCATTTCAGCACGCATAATGTGAATGGAACGATCAGAAACCGACGGTAACACCGCCATTACAAACACAAGAACTCCCATACCGCCTACCCAGTGTGTAAAGCTGCGCCAAAAGAGTGCACCGTGTGAAAATCCTTCAAAAGTAGTAACTATTGAAGCACCCGTAGTTGTGAAACCACTTACCGTTTCAAAAAAAGCATTGATATAACTTGGAATATCTCCACTTAACACAAAAGGAATTGCACCAACAACTGACATTATCAGCCATCCAAAGGCGACAATAATAATTCCCTCTTTAGCATAAATTACGTGATTGCTTGTTTTGAAAACCAAATACAACGCAATACCTATTGCAGCAGCTATTATTATCGATATCAAGAATGCTATTGCAGTTTGCCATTCTTTATATATAAGCGATACGATTAACGGAAATAACATCAGTGCCGCTTCAGAAATGGTTAATTTTCCAAGTGTGGAAAATATCATTTTTCTATTCATAACTTACCTCTTAAAGCAATATATCATCAAGATCCTGAAGTCGTTGATTCGCCGCAACAACAACAACTCTATCGTTTGCCATTATCATATCATTACCTGATGGAATTATGGTTTTTCTTCCACGTGTAATACCTGCAACAATTGTATTTGCCTGAAGTTTCATGTCTTTAAAGGGAATGCCAATAACCTTGGAGTCGGATTTTACATTAAATTCAAGAGCCTCTGCATTACCGTCAAGAAGCTTGTACAGGATTTCAACATTTGATCCCTTGGAATTTTTAACTGCTCTTGCATAACGCACAATAATGTTAGTTGTGAGCTGAGATGGTGAAACTATAGTTTCAACACCAAGCTTTTCTGCCATTGTCAAAAGCTCGTCACGATTGATTTTAGCAATAACCTTTGGAACATTTTGCATTGATGCAAATATTGAAAGCATTATGTTTTCTTCATCCATTCCCGTCAAGGAAACAAATGCATCCATAGAGGATATTCCCTCCTCCAAAAGCAATTCCTGTTGTGCGCCGTCACCATGTATGATTACGGCATCAGGGAGCTCTGCCGCAAGAAATTCACATCTATCAAGACGTTTTTCAATTATTTTAACGTCAACACCAAGATTTATGAGCTTTTTGGCAAGATAATATGATGGCTTACCGCCTCCCAAAATCATTACGCTCTTTGCCTGTTTACGAAGAAGTCCAAGCATATCAAGAAGCTTTTTAGTCTCTCCGTGAGCTGCAACAAGCCCAATTCTATCCCCTGCCTTAAGTTCAAAATGACCGTCGGGAATATATACGGTATTGTTTCTTTGAACCGTACAAATAAGATAGTTAGCTTTATACTTCTCTCTCATTTTAATAAGATTCAAGCCGTCAAGATTTGAACTTTGTGGAAGAATAATCTCTACCATTTCAATATTTCTTCGAGAAAAGCGTTCAATCTTAACCGCAGCAGGAAGCTGAAGAATATTGGATATTTCCTCAGCAACAAGAAGCTCGGGATTAAGAGAAATCGACAGATTGAGTTGCTGACGCAAAAAGCCAAGGCTTTGGTCATTGTATTCGGGATTTCTTATTCTTGCAACACTATGCTTTGCACCAAGCTTTCTTGAAAGAAAACATGCAAGCATATTCATTTCGTCAGAATCGGTAGTTGCAACAACAATATCTGCATTTTGAATGTTTGCTTCAGTAAGTGTATCACAGTCAACCGCGTTACCGCAAACTCCCATTACATCGTATATATCAGTTGTTTCATTAAGCACGTTCGGGTTTTTATCTATTACCAAAACATCGTGCCCCTCTGCAGTAAGACTTGATACCATTGTTCGTCCAATTTTACCGCATCCTATAATAATTATTTTCATAATTTACTCCCTTCCACATAAAAAAAGCAAACATATATCCATTATTAATTAGGATTATAACACACTTTAATAAAAAAAGCAACAAAAAAAGAAAAATCCCGAGCGAACTCGGAATTTTTTGATATTTTATGATATTAAAGTGCCGACCAAGTAACTCCCGTAACGGTTGGGTGCTTCTTTAAGGTTTCAATAACCTCAATTACATTTATAGTATGTACAATATTAAAGCTCAACTTATATATGGTCTGTTCACCGTTTTGAAGCATTTTGATGGAGTTAGGCGTTGCTTTAGCAAGTGTTGAAATTTCTTCAACTATTTGACCGATAGGAGTATCGTCAGGATTGGTTAATTCAACCTCAAGTGAATAGTGAGTTTCAATTTTAATTGAAATCTTGTTGAGAAGAATTTGAATAATTAAAATAAGCAAGGTTGCAAAAAGTGTTATTCCATACATACCCGCGCCGGCTGCCATACCAATACCCGCAGTTGTCCATATACCCGTTGCGGTGGTAAGACCCTTTACTGATGCACCGCGAACAAAAATTACACCCGCACAAAGGAAAGACACACCGGTTACTATATTTGAAGCAATACGAGAAGCATCTGCCCCGTATTCACTTGAAAGTTCAAGATGAGAAAAACCATATTGGGAAACAATCATAAACAAAGCCGCACCAAGAGCCAATATGATATGAGTTTTAATACCCGCGTCCTTTCTTCTGATGCTTCGCTCAAGTCCTATAATAGCACCGCAAAAACCGGCAAAAGCAAGTCTTACAAAAAGCTCACCGTGTTCTGTAATGCTATGAAGAAACTCTTGAAATATATCTTGAAACATAGTTACCTCCTTAATGTTACAATATAGTATTGTATTATAACACATTTTATTTTGAAAATCAATAGAAATATATGCAAAATTGACAAAAAAAATAACACAAATATCTATAAAACAAGTTAAATATATGTTTAATCTATTGACAAAAGCTAAAAAATGGAGTAAAATTAACATATAAATATGCTTTAGGGAGAATAGATATGAAACGTTTTATATTTATTTTATTAATCTTGATTACTTTATGTTCCGTTTTTACGGTTTCAATTTTTGCAGAGGGCGAGAACAGCTCTTATAACGATGGTGTTCAAGCAGGTGCTAATCTGGCGCAGGAACTAAACAACGCCAAAGAAGAGCTTTGGGGAATTTTAGAGCAAACCTGGAATTTTATTATGAGTGATGAAACTTATAAAAATATAGCGACTGCTATTCTTGGCATATTGGCATTTATTTTTATTCCCATCATTGCGGGAATAGTTGTTTTTGTATATATGATTCTTGCTGCAGTGGCGCTCATCCTTGACCTTTATATTTGGGTGTTCGAATTATTGTTCGGTTATTCTTTGAATTTATAAAAAGCAACCATAGCGATTTCATCGCTATGGTTTTTTTGATGAAAATAACAAAAGACCAACCCAAAGGGTCGGTCTTTTGTTGGAAAACTATGAAAAAAGGATTTATGAAAAAACTCACGCATGCAAAATTAAATGTCCGTGAAAAAAGCACTTTATAAAAAGTGCTTTTTTCTGGTGGGGGATGGTGGATTCGGACCACCGAAGTCAGTGACAACAGATTTACAGTCTGCCCCCTTTGGCCGCTCGGGAAATCCCCCA
>JAZKZP010000036.1:0-12477 GCA_045612715.1 Eubacteriales bacterium | reverse complement strand
GGAAATGGAAGGAAATCATACAATAAAACCCGTAGGGGCGCACCGCGTGCGTCCGCTCGTCCGCTAAATTGGGATTTATCGCTTACTTTTTTGAAAAAAAGTAAGCAAAAAACTTTTAACCAGCTTCGCGCTTTTACCCATATAATAAGCACTAATATTGTAGGGACTAGCGTCCATACAAACGATAAACCCGCACTGTCATTCTGGAGTGAAGGCGCGCTGAGATTCTATCGGGTCCTTGTGTCATTCTGGAGGGAGTGAAACGTCCGATAGAATCTCGTTAGGACACAAGGACTGCTCCAGAATGACATCTAAAGATGTCCTGCGCGCCGCAACGATAGAATCTCGCGCGGAAATTTAACAAAATCATACAATAAAACTTGTAGGGGCGCACTGCGTGCGTCCGCTCGTCCGCTAAATTGGGATTTATAGGGGAGTTAGAAAAAGTTAGTTTGTGTTTGGAGCGGGAGGCGAAACGCCTCCCCTACAATGTATAATATTGTCTATTCGTAGGGGAGGGGTCTCCCCTCCCGCAATTTAAATTCAAACTATCTCCCCTATAAATCAAAATTTGAAATTCCCTTACAAATAACAAAAACTCCCGACGGGTGTCGGGAGTTTTATCATTTGAGTTAAATTAAGCCTTATTAGCAGAGCCGAAGAGTTCGATCTTTTCACGAACTGTTGCTTTGATAGCTTCAGTACCGGGAGCAAGAAGTTTTCTGGGGTCAAATCCCTTGCCGGAAAGATCCTTTCCTTCTTCAACATACTTTCTTGTAGCTGCTGCGAAAGCGAGCTGACATTCTGTGTTTACGTTGATTTTAGAAACACCGAGGTCGATTGCCTTTTTGATCATTTCTGCAGGGATACCTGTGCCACCGTGAAGAACGAGAGGCATAGCGCCTGTCTTCTGCTGGATAGCATCAAGTGTATCGAATGAAAGACCGGGCCAGTTAGCAGGGTACTTACCATGGATATTACCGATACCTGCTGCGAGCATTGTAACACCGAGATCAGCAATCATCTTGCATTCTGCGGGATCAGCGCATTCACCTGCACCAACAACACCATCTTCTTCACCACCGATAGAGCCAACCTCTGCTTCAAGAGAGATACCCTTTTCAGTTGTGATTCTAACGAGTTCCTTTGTCTTTTCGATGTTTTCTTCGATGGGATAGTGAGAGCCGTCGAACATTACGGATGAGAATCCTGCTTCGATGCACTTCATAGCACCCTCGTATGAGCCGTGGTCAAGGTGAAGAGCAACGGGAACTGTGATACCAAGTCCTTCAATCATACCTTCAACCATACCAACGATTGTCTTATAGCCGCACATATATTTGCCTGCACCCTCGGAAACACCAAGGATAACGGGGGAGTTCATCTCCTGTGCTGTCTGAAGAATGGCTTTTGTCCATTCAAGGTTGTTAATATTGAACTGACCAACTGCATAGTGGCCTTCTTTTGCTTTTGTAAGCATTTCTTTTGCTGAAACAAGCATTTTAAAATCCTCCGATATTAAAAATTTACCAACAAGTATTATATACTATTTTTTCTAAAAAATCAAGTATTTACAAAATTTTTTATAGAAAATAGCAAAGTATTTACCTCAAAATGCAAATAAAAATATTAACAGTGCAAAAATATCTTGACAAATGAGATAAAAACGTGTAAAATAAGAGTGTAACTAAAATGGTTAAATAGGGTTTTTACTATTTCATTATAGATTACATGGTCGATTTGTTGAAAACTAAATACGAAAAAGGAGGTGCAATATGGACACATTATGGTATGTTCTTGTGGCAGGTATCTCTGTTGCTGTCGGTGTTTTTGCGGGTATGATACTTCGCAAAAAGGTTGCTGAGGGCAAAATTGGTTCTGCTGAAGAAGAAGCCAAAAGAATCGTACTTGACGGTGAAAAGCAGGCTGAGACAAAGAAGAAGGAAGCACTTATCGAGGCGAAGGAAGAAATTCTCAAGCAGAGAAACGAATCCGAGCGTGAGATGAAAGAGCGCCGTGCTGAAATCTCCAAAACTGAACGCCGTTTAGTTCAAAAGGAAGAAAACCTTGACAAGAAGAGCGAAACTCTTGAAAAGAAGAACGAGCAGCTTGACAAAAAGCTCAAGGATGTTGATGCTGTTAGAACTCAGGTTGATGAAACTCTTAGTGCTCAGTTGAAAGTTCTTGAAACTCTTTCGGGTCTTTCTGTAAACGAAGCTAAGGAACAGCTTATTGAAAAGGTTGAAAGCCAGGTTAAGCACGAGCTTGCTCAAAGACTTGATGAGCTTGAGCAGCAGTTCAAGGAAAATTCCGAAGAAAAGGCAAGAAACATTCTCTCTCTTGCAATTCAGCGTTGCGCAGCTGACCACGTTGCAGAAGCAACTATTTCCGTGGTTAACTTGCCAAGCGAAGAAATGAAGGGACGAATCATCGGTCGTGAGGGTAGAAATATCCAGAAGATCGAAACAATGACGGGTGTAGAACTTATTATTGACGACACTCCCGAAGCAATTACAATTTCAGGCTTTGACCCTGTGCGCCGTGAGGTGGCAAGAGTTGCGCTTGAAAAGCTTATCTCTGATGGCCGTATCCATCCCGCAAGAATTGAAGAGATGGTTGAAAAGGCACAGAAAGAAGTTGATGCCTCTGTTAAGCAGGCAGGTGAAAGAGCAACCTTTGAGGTTGGCATTCACGGTATTAATCCCGAGCTTGTAAGACTTTTGGGTCGTTTGCGTTATCGTACAAGCTATGGACAGAATGTACTTAAGCATTCAATTGAAGTTGCATTTTTGGCAGGTATGATGGCTGAAGAGCTTGGCGTTGACGCAAATGCGGCAAGACGTGCAGGTCTTCTTCACGATATCGGTAAGGCATTCCCACACGACGTTGAGGGTTCTCACGTTGAGATTGGTGTAAATGCTGCTAAGAAGTACAAAGAAAGCAAAGAGGTTGTTCACGCTATTGAGGCGCATCACAATGATGTTGAGCCTAAGACAATCGTGGCAATTCTCGTACAGGCTGCAGATGCTATTTCTGCTGCAAGACCCGGTGCAAGACGCGAGGATATGGAAAACTATATCAAGAGACTTCAAAAGCTTGAAGAAATCGCAACAAGCTTTGCGGGAGTTGACAAGGCGTTTGCAATCCAGGCAGGACGCGAGGTTCGCGTTATGGTTAAACCTGAACAGGTTAATGACGAGGGCATGAAGCTCATCGCAAGAGAAATGGCCGCAAAGATTCAGGAAGAAATGAAGTATCCCGGTCAGATAAAGGTTCATTTGATTAGGGAAAGCAGAGTTGCTGATTACGCGAAGTAATCCATAGCAACGCAATTCTCAACAACTGTTTGAGTTGTTTTTATATATATTTTACATAAAACCAACCCGAGAGTTATTCGGCATAGCCGATTGAGTATAAAAGAGGCGCTACACAAAAGTGTAGCGCCTTAATTTTGTTGTTGATGTTTTCGAATTTTGATTTATCGCGCATGTTGTTCGTAAAAAACATCGCTGATTTTATTTTTGTTTTCTTCTTGCTTTAAATGTTATTGCAAACGTTGTGCCATCTTCTTCGTTTGATTCAACTGAAAGCTTACAACCAAGCATATCACATTTTTTCTTTGCTATGGAAAGCCCAAGTCCATGACCACCGACCTCACGTTCTTTGTTTGTGCGATAGAAACGCTCAAATACGTGAGGAAGCTCTTCGGGTTTTATATATTCGCCCTTGTTGTTGATCGTGAAATATATCTTTTTAGCCGATTGATAGAGCGCTATGTTTATAGTTCCGTTTTCTTCACTATACTTTATGGCATTGTCAAACAGAATTTCAAGCACCTTTGAAAATGTAGCAGGGTGCGTTCTTACAATCATATTCGCTTGAATTCCACTTTCGATAGAAATATTTCTCTCAAAAGCAACAACCTCAAACTGTAAAATTGAGTTTTCAACCACTTCGCTAAGATCAATTTCACCAAGTTTTAATTCTTCCTTGGTTGCTTCACTCTTTGCAAGTTCAAGCATTTTGTTAACAAGCTCGGTCATTCGTGTTGCTTCTTCGGTGGTGCTTTCTATCCACTTCATTTGAGATTCAATTGTTTCGTCCTTGTGAGATGCGATGATATTATTGTTCGCAAGAATTACGGTAAGCGGGGTTTTAAGATCGTGCGAGGCATCAGCCAAAAATTGCTTTTGCTGTTCCCACGCACTTTCAACGGGAGCAACTGCTATATCGGCAAGGCGCTTGCTGATGTAAAGGAATAGCAACATACTAATGATAGCACCCACGATAGCTTGTCCGATTGATTCATTAATACGTTCGTTAAGATGCTCACGAGAAATAAAAGAAATATAAGTTTCTCCTCCACGTGAGGCTTCTTTTAAAAAGCTTATGTTTAAAGAGGCTATGTTTCCTCTCACAGCTTCACTTGAAAGAGATATATCTATCGCCTGCGCCATATCTTCTTCTAAAAGTGTAGTGCCTGAAGTTGCTAAAACTTGCCCGTTTTTGTCTATTTGAACTGTGCATAAAACGCTGTATATGCGGTCTGTGCTTTCTTGAGGATTTTCTGGGAGAGTTGGTGAATCTCCCGAGAAATATTTGATGTTTTCTTCAAGAATACTACTTAATCTATATTCTTCCAGTACATACGTTAAAAGGCAAAGAGCAGAAAAAATTATCGCAACAACTATTCCAACAAGAAACATATTGTTTAAAATAAGTTTTATTTTCAGCTTTTTTATCATAATAAAGCTCCTTTATCCAACAAAAGTCATTTTATAGCCCAATTTTTTTAGTGATTGAATTTCAACATAGGACTCAACGAAGTGAAGTTTCTTTCGAAGGAAGGATATGTATGCTTCAACGTTGTTGTCGCCCGCATCGGAGTCATATCCCCAAATTCTGGTAATCAAATCCTGCTTTGAAATTATTACTTCGGGTCTTGACATAAACATTTTGAGCATTTCGCATTCCTTGAAATTAAGATGAATGCTTTTTAAACTTTTGTCACAAGATAATTTTGACTGATCTAGATGAAGTGTTATGTCCTTATACTTCATCTCGTCAAGAATAACCTCACCACGTCGTCTTGTTAACACTCGCAAGCGAGCCATAAGTTCCTCGGGAGAAAATGGTTTTGTCATATAATCGTCAGCACCCGCATCAAGTCCTTTGACTTTGTCATTGACCGTATCCTTTGCGGTGAGCATAAGCACGGGTGTGGTGACTTTTTTCTTGCGAAGCTCAAGGCAAACGTCGAAGCCGTTCATTGTGGGGAGCATTATATCAAGAATTATGCAATCGTATATTCCGCTTTCGCCATATGCAAGTCCATCGGCACCGTCATATACAACGTCAACTATATATTTATTTTCGATAAGTATGTGTGAAAGCGCATCGGCAAGTCGTTTTTCATCCTCGACTATAAGTATGTTCATTTTTTATCTCCTTTTTGAGATTATTATGCTTATATTATATTACATATTTTGCTTTTGTACAAGATATTTTACATTAAAAAACTTAAAAAATACTTAAAATAGCAAATAATGGTGTTATTTTTGAAAAAGCAAGATAATTTTCAAGTTTTTTTAAGTTTATTCATTTACAATATAACATATTTGTGTTATAATAACTTAATATGGGATAGAATGGGGGTGCGGTATGTCGGATATCATGATATTTAAAAGATATGAGAAAAAGTATCTTTTAACTGAAGCAGAATACGAAAAGCTATCGTCTATCATTAAAGATAAGCTTGTTCCGGATAAATATGGCAAAAATACGCTTTGCTCTCTTTATCTTGATACTCCTGATTTCCTTTTGATAAGAAACTCTATTGACGCTATCTCATATAAAGAAAAGCTGAGATTGAGAAGCTATGGCGCACCCGGACGGGAAGAAACCTTGTTCTTTGAAATAAAGAAGAAATATAAACGTGTAGTTTATAAGCGCAGGGTTTCGATGACTCCTGTACAGGCGGCTGAATATATCGAAACGGGAATACCACCGTTTGACTCTCAAATTATGAGAGAGATAGACTATCTTATGAAATTTTATCATCAACCCAAGCCAAACGTTTGTATTCTTTGCGATAGAGAAGCATTTTTCTCTGAAGAGAGTGCCGACATACGACTAACTTTTGATAGAAATCTTCGATATAGATATGGCTTTCCTACGGAGGATAACATAAACGATGGAACTCCGATACTTGATAAAGATAAAATTATTATGGAAATAAAAACTCCGGGTGCTATGCCATTGTGGTTGGCGCATGCGCTTTCAAGTTGTAAAATATATCCGAGATCATTTTCTAAATATGCTAATGCGTATCTCGATATTATAAAAAAAGAGAGGGAATAATTATGAATATTTTTGACAATATCTTTTATGAAGGACTTAATATAAGCACTTATCTCATAAGTGCTGTGGTTGCAATTTTGTGTGGAACTTTGGTGGCTTTTGTTAGTTCTTTCCGTACACACACAACAAAGAGCTTCTTTGTAACACTCGTGCTTTTGCCCTTTGCGGTGCAAACAGTTATTCTTATGGTTAACGGTAGTGTCGGTACGGGAATTGCCGTTGCAGGTGCATTTTCGCTTGTTAGATTCCGTTCTCTCCCTGCGAAAGCAAAGGATATTATAGCTATTTTTCTTTCAATGACCGCAGGTCTTGCGTGTGCCGCGGGTTATGTTGGAATTGCTGTTTTGTTTACTCTTGTTGCTTGTGTGTTCTTCATCATTCTTTCAAGTATTAGAATGAGAAGTGACAAAGTGCAGGAGCTTCGTATTACAATTCCTGAAAACATCAACTTTGTTGGTGCTTTTGATGACCTTTTTGAAAAATATACTGCCAAAAATGAACTTCTTGCTGTAAAGAGCGCCAACATGGGTAGTCTTTATAAGCTTACATACAGAATTGAAATGAAGAATGATAACGATGTTCGTGATTTTATCGACGAGCTTCGTGTTCGCAACGGAAATCTTGAAATTGCTATTTTCAAGATTCAAGTAAATGCTGAGGAATTATAATGAAAATTAAGAGGATTTTATTAATTATTCTTTCTCTTGTGCTTTGTATCTGCTTGCTTGGGGCATGCACAACAAATGGCACAGAGTCGAAATCCACCACAACCACCAAGAATGACCTTGGAAATATTGATGATGACGATATAAGCTCGGATTTTGACGATAAAAATTCTACAAAAATAGTGTTCTCAAATGATGCCGTAACCATTAAGGGTGTTGGCGCTTCTGCAAAGGGCGCGGAGGTGCGCATTGGCGCGCAAGGCACCTATGTTTTGTCCGGTAACTCTAACGATGGCTCAATTATCATTGATGCAGGCAAAAATGAAGTTAAGCTTGTGCTTAATGGACTTTTGCTTTCAAATAATGATGGACCCGCAATTCTTGTTAAGAATGCAAAAAAAGTTACATTCACCTTGGTTGATGGTACAAATAATACCCTTTCTGACGGAGCATTGTACTATCTTTATGAGGGAAATGCAACTGTTGATGGGACAATTTTTGCTAAATCAGAGCTTGTTTTTAACGGTACAGGATCTCTTACTGTAAACGGAAATAACGCACATGGAATAGTTTCTAAGGACGGCTTGATTGTTGCCGGAGGTAATATAAACGTTATTTCTAAAAATGCGGGTATTTGTGGCAAGGATTATATTAAGATAGCAAGTGCCAATATCACAATTAATGCCGGTACTGACGGACTTCGCTCTGATAATATTACCGATGCGGGAATGGGATATATTACAATTCAAGGTGGTAATTTTGATATTACATCTTCAAATGATGCCATTCAAGCGCAAGGCGTAGTTAAAATAGAGGGTGGTAGCTTTAATATAAAAACCACTTCAACTGATGCCCTTGCATCTGCAAAGGGAATTAAGGGTACAAAGGGTGTCGAAATTTTGGGAGGAAGCTTTGTTATTGACTCCATAGACGATTCTGTTCACTCTGATGGAAACGTTAATATTTTGAGTGGTGATTTTTCTATTTCAAGCTTGGATGACGGAATCCATGCTAATAATGAGCTTTTAATTAGTAATGGAAATATTACAATACATAGATCCTATGAGGGATTAGAGGCAACACTTATCAAAATTTCGGGTGGTTATGTTGAGATCAATTCAACCGACGACGGAATTAACTCTGCGGGTGGAAATGACCAAAGTGCAGGTGACGATAGCTTTGCAGGAAATAATGGTGGTATTAATATCAACGGGGGATACATAGTCATTAATAGTGGCGCCGACGGAATTGATACTGTGGGTACTTTCAATATGAGTGCAGGTGTTCTTCTTGTTGACGGACCTTCAAGTGCTAAAAGTGGTGCACTTGATTTTGGTAGTACTGCTTCAATCACGGGCGGAGTTGTAGTTGCTTTGGGAGTGAGTGACAGCGCTACAAGCTTTACTTATACAACACAAGGAGGTGCACTTATTAAAAATATTAGTTATTCTACAAATACTGTTTATAGTGTTTGTGATGAAAACGGAAATGTGATTCTTGCCTTTACATCCACAAAGGAATTTAACGGTATGTTAATTTCGGCTCCTGAATTTATGACGGGAACTACATATACTGTATATAAGGGTGCTGTCGTTTCAGGACTTGATAAAAATGGATTTGTCCACAATTCCACACAAAGTGGTGGGGAAAAGTGCGGAAGCATTACCTTTGAATAAAAAAGATAGCTGACTAAAAATCAGCTATCTTAATTAGATTTCTTTAATTAATTCATTGTCAACAGAAAGGGTTGCCTTTTTGTTGCCTGCGATAGATATTATTGCTCTTTCACTTCCAAGCATAAATACCTCTTGGCTTGCGCCGAAGAGCTTTGCAGAGTGAAGAGGATAAGTTTTATCATTGATTTTAATTTTTGCTTTAGAAAAGAGTTTTCTTGGGGTGTATTCAACTGAATGCATCTCTCCTGAAAGCTCTATTGACCATTTTTGAATTTTTGCCATAGTAATTACCTCATTAAGTTAGTTTCTATGGATATTTTAACACAATGACCGATAGTTGTCAATAATAAATTAAGGAGGGGGATTATGTTCGGTTATATAGTAGTTGACAAACCCTCTTTACGCATTCGTGAATATGATTATTATAGGGCAACATACTGCGGACTTTGTCATGCATTGGGACATTGTACGGGCTGTATTTCAAGATTGACCTTAAGCTATGACGTAACATTTTTTGCGCTTGTTCGTGAAATGTTGGCTGAAACTAAAGTTGAATTTGTTCACAAAAGATGTATAAGGCATCCCATAAAAAAGATAAATACAGTAAAAATCAATCCTACAATGGAGTATTCCGCGTGCATTGGCTCGCGTCTTGCTTATGGTAAGATTGAAGATAATGTTAACGATGAAAAGGGAATAAAGCGCTTTGTGGCGCAGGCTTGCCAAGTGATTTTTAAAAAAATGGATAAAAAATCGCTTGAACAAATCCCCGAAATTTCTGGTTTTATTAAAGAGAAACTTGATTTGATTTCACAAATTGAAAAAACGCGTACACCATCAATCGATGTACCTGCAGAAGTGTTTGGGGATATGATGGCAGGGCTTTTGTCTTTTGAACTTGAGGGCGAAAAAAAGCTTATAGCAGAGAAGATAGGTAAGAGAATTGGGCGTTGGATTTACATAGTTGATGCATTTGATGACTATGAAGCCGACAGGAAAAGCGGAAGCTATAATCCATTTGTTGAGCTTTATTCGGGCAAGGATTTTTCAAAAGATGATTTGATTTCGATCTCAAAAATGCTTGAAGCGGAATTGGCTCTTGCATTTTCGGCGATTGAACTGCTTGATGACGACGATGATAAAAATCGTTCCGAAATTGTAAAAAATATTTTGTGTCTTGGAATGCCCATGGGTGTTGAGAGAATTTGCAAAAAGAAAACTAAAAAAGAAAAAAAGTAATTAATATACAGGAGAAAACAGAATGAAAGATCCTTATAAGGTACTCGGTGTTGAGCCGACAGCGACAGATGAAGAAATCAAGGACGCATATCGCGCGCTTGTGAAAAAATATCACCCCGATAAGTTTGCAGATAGCGATTTAGCAGAGCTTGCAAACGAGAAGATGAAGGACGTAAACGCCGCTTACGATGAAATTCAAAAGATGAGAAGTGGTGGCGCTAAGCAAAACAATAATCGCAATAATGGGGGATATAGTTACGGATATAATCCTAATACCTCATCAAGCAGCGAATTTTATACAAGAGTCCGTCAGCTCATTAATTCAGGTAATATGTTTGAAGCGGAGCAGATGCTTCTTTCGACCCCACAAAACACAAGAAATGCAGAGTGGAACTATCTCTATGCTTGCGTAATGGCTAAAAAGGGATACTATGCCGATGCACAAAGATTTTTCGATATGGCTTGTGAAATGGAGCCGAATAATCACGAATATCAGCAGGCGAGAAATATGTTCCGTGCGAGAAGTCAGCAGCACGGCTCTTATAGAACATATCAGTCAAGCGGATGCTGTGATATGGACTGCTGTACATCTCTTATTTGCGCTGACTGTTGCTGTGAGTGTATGGGTGGCGACCTTATCGCTTGTTGCTAAGAGCTATGGCAAGAAGAAAACAAGGTTTTGATAACAGAATAGTGATAACGGGTGTTCTCGTTGCTCTTTCGGTGATAATTTTGTATCTCGGATGCGCGATTGAGGTGCTCGACCTCACTATGAGCGCGATTGTTTCGCTTCTTGTTGTGGTGATAGTGATTGAGATGGGTTATAAATACGCGTGGTTTGCGTATTTGGCAACCGCAATTCTTTCGCTTTTGCTCCTTCCACAAAAATCGCCCGCAATATTCTATACTTGCTTTATGGGATTTTACCCAATAATCAAATCACATATCGAAAGACTTAATTCTGCGGTTTTGCGTTGGACAATAAAGCTCATAACGGGTAACGTTGCACTTGTAGCTATGTTCTTGCTGCTTTCACTGTTTGTTCCCGACGAATTTGAGGGCGGCTGGATGCTCGTTGCTACATATATTCTCGGCATTGTCGCGTTTATTATGTACGACGTAGCACTTACAAAGCTCATCAGCTTGTATTTTGCAAGATTTAGAGATAGAATTAAGATTTATAAGTTTTTGAGATAATGTTAGCACTCGCTTTTCACGATTAAAAAGTTTTGTCCACTTTTTCAAAAGTGGCGCTCCACGCGTAGTGGAGCTCGCCGCATAGGCGAATACGGCATTTCTTTTGTTAGCTTTTCTTTGTGCCTCTTTTGGCAAAGAAAAGCGGCTAAAAGATCAGATGAAACAAAAAAGCCATTGGAATTTCCAATGGCTTTGATTTTTTTATAGAACTTTAGAGTATTAAAAAGGGGAATGGGTTTGATTTTATAATCAAAATTGCTCAATAAATTAGAGATAGTTAATCTCACATAATAAATTATTATTCTACAATTCTCCATCTCATGGATTTTGCAATTGCATAGGATCCTTTTTTTGCTTCTTCCATATTGATATAAACATCATCAGACCAAATAATCCAATTATGGTCATCAAATATAATAGCAGTATCCGTCATATCCCATTGTTTATCTTTTATTTGCCATTCTTTAAGATTCTCAAATTCCAATTCTACAATGGTATCGCAAATGCTGGTTACAAGTATTTTGATTACTAACTTTGTTTGTTCAGGACTAAAACGGTATCCACTCTCGGTTGTTGATATTCCATTATTTTCGTAGCGGACTCCAATAATATATCCATCATGTAGTGAGTTGGTCTTTTCAAGAAAATATTGAATATCTTCGTTTGATTTTATTGATTTGTACATAATTTACCTTTCTTTGTTAAATTGTTTATCACACTATTTATCGAGTGCAATGTTTTTAAGAATAAATTTGATAAAATCTTCTGTGGAATCATACATATCTCTATCCCTGTAATCACTTGTATGATATTGGTGTGTAAGACTTTTTAAATGTTCTATTTCTTGTGGAGTGCCTATATTAGATTCAACAATATGGGTATATGTTTCTCCACCATCAAAACTTATATCGTGTATTTCATTTGGTAAAAACTTAATAACTGTCCTTTCAAAGGTGAACAGATATACTTTTTTACCCTGAACCTTTGCTTTTGATATTTTATATCCTGCATTTTTTATCTTCTTAAACTGTTTCGATAGAAAAATCCTATTAGCAATACAATCTATTAACACTATTATTGTAGCGGGAACGATGAAAAGGATTCCAAAAAATATAGACAATATCGTTTCAAACACTTTATCTATCTTTTTCATGTTGGGCCCCCTTTTTTAAGCAGTTTTATTGTATCAAAACCGTCAAATTCTTATATATCTTTAAAACCATTATACCAAATCTCCGCTTTAAAGTCAATATTTTTAAAGAAACAAAACCGCCCGACTTCAAATCGAAGACGGGCCAAATTTTTAAACTTTTATTAGGTAAGCTCAGCAAAATAATTAA
>JAZKZP010000035.1:0-4243 GCA_045612715.1 Eubacteriales bacterium | reverse complement strand
ATTTTAGAAAATTAATCCATTAGGATTGATTTTCGTAGTTTTGAAAGTGCGATACCATCCGTCACGCTTGCGTGTAAGGACGGTTTCGTGATTTCAAAACCGATAATTCCGTTAGGAATTTCGAAAATTTACGAAATATTTACTCAAACCCACCTGTTGTTTTGCTCCGCTTTTTCAAAAGCGGAAGCCTAGCGGCTTGAGCGTCCCAAAATAAAACTAACTACGCGACCAATCAAAATTAGAAATTTACTCCACATCTCAAAAGGAGGTTTATATGAAAATTTTATCTCTTGACTCAACGGCAATTGTTTCAACAGTTGCGATAACTGAAAACGAAAAGCTACTTGCACAATTTACAATAAACAATGGAAACACACACAGCGAAACCTTACTCCCTATGATTGAGGCATCGCTTAAAGTTTTGAAACTTACGGTAGATGACATCGACCTTTTCGCTTGCTCTGCAGGTCCTGGTTCGTTCACAGGTGTGAGAATCGGTGCGGCAACTATTAAAGGTCTTGCGTTTAATAAAAACAAGCCCTGCGCTCCCGTGTCATCACTTGATGCACTCGCGCACAATCTTATCTATGCTGACGGAATAGTTTGTCCCGTTATGAACGCTAGAAGAAGTCAACTCTATAACGCACTCTTTCTCTGCGAAAACGGAAAACTTACTCGTATTTGCGAAGATAGACTCATCTCGGTTTTCTACCTTGAAGAAGAATTAAAAAAATATACTGACAAAAAAATATATCTCTGTGGCGACGGATATGATATCGCAAAAAATGCGTTTACAAATATTAAAACCGAGGAAACTCCTCTCATTCATCAGTATCAAAGCGCATATTCAGTTGCTCTTTGCGCTCTTGAAGCATCAAAGCAAGAGCTTCTCACAACCGATATTGAGCTCTCACCCATATATCTTCGTGCTTCTCAAGCGGAAAGAGAACGTCTTGAAAAGCTTGAAGCAGAAAAGAAAGGTCAGGAATAATTAATTATGAAAACTATAGTACTTGGCGCCGACCACGGCGGATTTGAACTTAAAAATACAATAAAAAATCACCTTGAAAATAAGGGTTATACAGTAATTGACGTTGGCACAAACTCATCCGACAGTTGTGACTATCCCGTTTTTGCCTCAAAGGCGTGTGCTCACGTTTTGAATGGTGATGCAGAACTCGGCATTCTCGTGTGTGGCACAGGAATTGGCATGAGTATGGCGGCAAACAAGCACCGTGGCATCCGTGCGGCTTGTTGCTCTGACACTTTCTCTGCCCGTCTTACTCGACTTCATAACAACGCAAACTTCCTTTGTATCGGCGCTCGTGTTGTTGGTGCAGGACTTGCCCTTGACCTTGTTGACGAATTCGTAAATGCCGAATTTGAGGGTGACAGACACACAAGAAGATTATCACTTATTGAAGATATAGAAAACGGAAAGGCGCTTTAATCCTTTCAGAAAGGAGTCCCCAGTGGGCAATTTCATTCACAAAATAACGGACACAGTTCGTGCAATATGCGGAATTAAAGATAGAATAGCGCCCACAAGTGCCATTATCGTGGCATCGGGCAACTCTACGCGAATGGGCGAAGGCGTTTCAAAGCAGATGATTATGCTTGACAACATTCCCGTTGTCGCTCGTACAATTATGGCTTTTGACGAGTGCGAATGTATTGATGAAATCATAGTCGTTGCAAAGCAAGAGGAGTTCTATCTCTATAAAGAATTCCAAAAGCTCTATAATTTCAAAAAGTTCGTCCGACTAGTAAGTGGTGGCGCAACTCGTCAGGAATCCGTCAAAAACGGCTTCTCTGCAATAAATAAAAATTCAAAATTCGTAGCTATCCACGATGGTGCGCGCTGTCTTATAACTACCGCTCAAATTGAAGAGGTTTGTACAGCTGCTTACAAAGTGGGTGGTGCAACTGCGGCAACAAGAGCCATTGATTCCATCAAGGTTTCAAACGGCAAAAATCAAATGATTTCTTCCTCTGCCAACCGCAACCACATCTGGCTTGCACAAACTCCACAGGTGTTCAAAACCGAAATTTATGAACTAGCGCTCAAAAAAGCGGAGATTGAACAACTTGCAGTTACAGATGATAACTCACTTGTTGAAAATCTCGGTACAAATATCAAGCTCGTTGAGTGTGGAAGAAATAATATAAAAATCACCACTCGTGAAGATATTCCGATAGCATTGGCAATACTTCGTTCAAGGGGGGGCGACGAATGAATATGAGAATTGGTCACGGCTATGATGTTCATAAGCTCGTTGAAGGCAGAGATTTGATAATCGGGGGTGTTAATATTCCCCACCACCTTGGACTCCTCGGTCATTCCGACGCAGACGTGCTCCTTCACGCAATAAGCGACTCTCTCCTTGGAGCTCTTGCTCTTGGAGATATTGGCAAGCATTTTCCAGACACGGATGAAGCATATAAAGGTGCTGACAGTCTTGAACTTCTGGCTTGCGTCTATGAGATTGTTAAAGCTAAAGGATACGAAGTGGGTAATATTGATGCTACAATTTTAGCTCAAGCTCCAAAGCTTGCCCCATACATTCCCCAAATGCGACTTAATATAGCCCGTGCGCTTGAGATTGAACTCGACGCAGTTAGTGTTAAAGCAACAACCGAGGAAAAATTAGGTTTCACAGGCGAAGAAAAAGGCATCGCAGCTCACGCTGTGTGCCTTGTATATAAAAAATAAAGAACAAAAATTTACGCGTTACACCTCACACATCCATTTAAATAGACATCCAATGCGTAAATCTTTGTACGGATTTTCAATAACATTTTATGATAGAAATTTATTTTCGACATATATTTTCAAAAATTTGAAGGGAGATTGAATATGATTTACATAGCACCATCACTTCTTGCAGCAGATTTTGCCAATCTTGAAAAGGAAATAGAAAAGATTCGTATGGCGGGGGCAAATTACCTCCACCTTGACGTTATGGACGGTGCGTTCGTTCCAAACATCAGCTTTGGACCACCCGTAATTTCATCGATTAGAAAAAAGACAAAATTGTTCTTCGACGTGCATCTTATGATTAAAAATCCTCAAAGATACATCGAGAATTTCGTGCACGCAGGAGCCGACCTTATCACAATCCACTACGAAAGCACATCCCGTCCTAAGGATGCCATTATGAAAATTAAAGAATTCGATATGAAAGCAGGCATAGCTATTTCTCCCGACACCCCCTATGAAGCCGTGCTTCCCTATCTTTCTATGGTAGATATGGTTCTCGTTATGACTGTTGAGCCCGGCTTCGGAGGTCAGAAATTGATTCCCGAAACTCTTGAAAAGGTGCGCAAGATCAAGGAATACGTGGATGCAAACAAAATAAACGTTAACATTGAGGTCGACGGTGGAATTAACGAGCATAACGCAATTTTGGCAGTAGAAGCAGGTGCCAATGTGCTTGTTGCCGGCTCTGCAATTTTCGGTTCAAAAACTCCCGCTCAAGTTATTCAGAAAATGCGTAAAGAGCCCATTCCCGAAATTGAAGAAACAACCATTATCACTAAAACATCAAGAACAACAAAAATAGTAAAAAAACGATAATACTTGACTTATCATAACTTTTGTGATATACTTAATTAATTATGAATATAGGAGGAAATAAATATGGAACTTGTACAAGGAAAATATTTGGAATATAAAGATAGACCTTTGGTGCGCGAGGGCAATACAATTTGCTATGGCGACAAAACTGAAAAATGCTTCTTGCTTCTTGAAATCATGTCATACCAGAAGGACGAAGCAACCGGCGAGGACCTTCCCGAAAAGATCTTCATTCAGATAATCGACTCAAAAGACCCCAATAAGATTATCAAACAGGGTGAAAAAACAGGTCTTTACGATGCATTCTCACTCGGCCTTGTATGGCTTGAAAGAGAGCTTAACGCAAAATAATAAAAAAGGACTGATGGTTTCATCAGTCCTTTGTTTTTGTTATTATAACTATAAATTGGGATTTATCTGTGCCTTCCCCTGAGGGGAAGGGGGACCACGCAAGTGGTGGATGAGGGGATCGAAGTCTGTGTAAATAATCGTCTTTCTCGACAGCATTTCGTTTACAGAATAAAAGAAATTACTTAAAATCAAGGTTTTTGTTTTACAAGAAAGTCGTTAGTATAAACTAAATGGCGTTCCCCTCATCCGTCAGGCATTCGCCTGCCACCTTCCCCTCAGGGGAAGGCTAACTGTTAGATAAATCAAAATTTGAAA
>JAZKZP010000034.1:0-3842 GCA_045612715.1 Eubacteriales bacterium | reverse complement strand
CAAATTCAAAATATAAGTAATCTTGTAGGGACCGGCGTCCCCGACGGTCCATTTCAAAGATAAAGTAACTTTTTTATAAAAAAATTTGATTTTGTTTGCACAAAGTCGCGAAAATTGATGTTTTTCCTTTATTGTGGACCGTCGAGGACGCCGGTCCCTACAAAAGTTAGTTTTATTGAAATGAAATATAAACATCCCCACAAATCAAAATTTGAAAGGAGAATTTATGAAAATAAAAAATGCTGAAATTTTATGCGTTGGCACCGAACTTTTACTTGGCGAGGTCGTGAACACCAACGCCGCATATATATCGCGAGAATTAGCAAAACTCGGAATTTCCGTTTACCATACAAGCGTTGTTGGTGACAACCAAGGAAGATTGTCCGAGGCGGTAAAAAACGCATTGACAAATGCAGATTTGCTCGTTCTTTCAGGTGGACTTGGTCCAACTTACGACGATTTGACAAAAGAAACCGTTGCCGAGGCTTTGGGACTTCCAATGGTACGCGATGAGGGTATTTTGCAAGAAATTGAAGAATATTTCGCCTCATCCGGCAGAGTTATGCCTCCCAACAATGCAAAACAAGCAGATATTCCGCTTGGTGCAACAGCGCTTAAAAATCGCACAGGCACGGCGCCGGGAATCTTCATCGAAAAGGAGAACAAAGTTGTAGTTTTGCTTCCTGGACCACCCTTTGAGCTTATTCCGATGTTTGAAGAATTTGTGTTTCCTCGTTTGAGAAAAATGAGCGACAAGGTGCTTGTCAGTCACAATATTCACATTATGGGTATGGGCGAGAGTGAGGTCGAAATGCATCTTTTGGATTTGATGAAAAACAGCTCAAATCCATCTCTTGCACCCTATGCTAAAGAGGGCGAGATGCGACTCCGCGTTGGTGCGCTTGCTTCAAGCGAAGAAGAGGGCGAAAAAATGTGCGCAGACATGATTGAAAAGGTCAAAAACACCGCCGTTGGCGAACATATTTACGCACTTGATGCCGAATTGATAGAAAAATTGGTGGTTGAAACACTCAAAGAAAAAGGATTAACCCTTTCATGTGCCGAATCTTGCACGGGCGGTTATTTCAGCAAAAGGATAACCGACATTTCAGGCGCATCATCCGTGTTTAAGGGTGGATTTATCACATATTCCAACGAATCAAAAATAAAGCTTCTGGGAGTTTCAAAAGAAACTCTTGATAGATTTTCTGCAGTTTCACCCCAAACTGCAGAGGAAATGGCACGTGGCGCAAGAGAAAGACTTGATACGGACATTGCAATTTCTATTACTGGCGAAGCCGGTCCTAATCCTGACCCAACAACAAAGCAAGATGTTGGAACTGTTTTTGTTGGTGTTTCAAAAAAAGAAGGCACGTTTTCGGTCAAACTTACCATTTCTCGTCAGCGCGATAGAGAATATATAAGACGAGTTGCATCTAGTCGAGCAATGAAAGAAATTCTTAAAATTGTGCGCGAAATAAAATAAATATTTACAAATTTCTAACAAATTCTTCAAAACCCCTTGTAATTTGATAAAACATATATTATAATATATATTGTAAACAAATTTGCAACATTTCTAAACATTTGGGAAAACAAAGGTTACAGTCGAAATATTGATATTATTTTTCATTTTTCTCTCCTCAATTTTTTCTGACGCATTCGTCTGTTTTCTCTTTTCGCAGGCGAATAACCTCCACCATTAGTAACGCTTTGTTTTCTCAAATGACCTTTTTAATAATGCTATATAAAGCGAGCCTTAAACACGGCTCGCTTGTTTTTATTTTGTACAGCAATATCCTTGATTTGATTTTTAAATTTTGATTTATCTAACAGTTAGCCTTCCCCTGAGGGGAAGGCACAGATAAATCCCAATTTAGCTATCATTTAACTTGACAACTAAAAAATAATTGACAAAATATGTCCTTTATGATAAAATAATATCGAAAACCTTGAAAGGAGATTTTTATGGCAAAAAAATCAAAAATTAGCATTTCTTCACCCATTCTTTATATCATCCTTGGAGCACTTCTTGTTATTTTCAAATCTCAAATGCTCAGTTGGGCAATGACAATCGCAGGTGTTTGCTGTGTGATTATGGGTATTATTGACCTTGCTAAGGGTCGCACAAAAAGTGGAATCTTCAACGCGGCACTCGGTATAATTATTTTGGTTGTCGGCTGGACAATCCTTAATATCGTTTTGCTCGTTCTTGGTGTGCTTATCGCCGCTAAGGGTGTTATGGATCTTGTTGACGTCTTGAAACACAAAAAGAGAAGCGCATTCCGAGTTGTTTTTGCAGCCTTGACCATCGCTTTGGGCGTTGCGCTTGCATTTGGCAATCTTCTCGGTGACCTCATCGTAATCATAGGCATACTCCTTATAATTGACGGTGCTCTTGGTCTTCTTGGCGCAAAATAATTTGGTAAACAAAAAATCCACCCAATCGGGTGGATTTTTATTATTTAACCATATAATTTTTTATTCCCTTATCTTCAAGCGCCGCTATTTTTTCAAAAAGAAGTGTATCGTCCGCCTCCGAAATCACAATTACGCAATCATATCTCTCGGTAAAATAGACAACGGGTGCAAGGGCTTTTTTTATATCTTCTGCGCCTTGAGTGCCAAAATCAAGAACGAAAAAATCGGCTATACCAAGCAATTCCGCTATTACCCCTGCGTTGCTTGTATCACTCAAAAAAGAGAGTGGAAGTTTTATTCCAATCGGTGTTTGAGAACACGCAAGCTTTAAATTCAAAAGGTATGCTTGATAATAAATCGCGTTATTTTTTGTTATATTTTCCGAAAACTCAATAATTATTTGATCAAAGGCTACGTCGGTTGCTTCTTTCAAAAGCAAAATTTCATTATTTTGAAGCTCCAATGCTTTTTCAGTATCAAGCCTTGACGTGAAATCGGACAAGAAAAGCCCCACGGCAAAATCATCGTAATATTCAAGATGATTATTAAGACGCGAAAGAGTGAGATTTTCTTTGCATGAAAAACCAAGTTCTTTTGCCTTGTCAGACGAATACATTATCTCATTTTGTGGATTTTTTATATTCAAAAAGAGTGAGTTTCCCTTGCTTCGGGCATCGGATGTCAGTTCAGATAAACTTTCTTCCGGGTCGGCACCTGACAAATCAGCAAAATATGCGTGAAGCTCGTTGTGCGGATTAACTTTATCCGCTTTGGGTGGAACAATTCCAGAATTATCGCTTGACGGTGGGGTTGTATTTTGTGAATTTTCCACCTTGTTGCTCAAGTAATTTCCAAAAATTATCGCCAAAACAAACGCAAGAAGAACACAAATAAGAATAATGATTGGTGTCCACTTTATTTTTCGTGGTGAAAATCGAGCATTTTTTGACAACTTGCCTTTTTTATAAATATTGTTGCTTAACTTTGCAGTCATCGGCTTGCTCGTCGCAGACTTACTTACAGGCCTGTTCGCAGGTCTGCTTGCCGGTACGCTTGTACTGGATTTTGCGCTCGGTCTTTGAGCAGATCTTTTGTTTTGCTCTGCCATTTTGTGTCCTCCTTTCTCAATTCTTATCAAATATAATCGAAATACAAATCTTGACCATTCATTTTAACCTAATTTTATTAACAATTTGTGAACAAATTACCTTTTGCCGTTGAAAAGTTTATCGTGTTATGCTATAATGTAATTAGTATAATCATTTTTGATAAATTGGGATTTATCGGTGAGAAGTTAGTTAGAAGGAATGATACTTTTTTCGAGAAAAAAGTATCCAAAAAAGCTTTTTAAAAGAGCTTCGCGGCAAAATTTTGCGCAAATCGTGTTGCTTTTCTTTGCAAAGCAACACATAACGATTTTC
>JAZKZP010000033.1:0-6968 GCA_045612715.1 Eubacteriales bacterium | reverse complement strand
AAGTACGACTTTACAAGAGAAAATACTCGAAAAAACGCAGATTTATGCGCCTTTAGGCGTGTTCAATTTAGGTTGGTATTGGCTATCGTTTTTGATTCAATTCTCGAAAGCCATTTTTATTCCGAGCTCAGTGATCTTTCGGCAGTAATCCGCGACACGGGTAGGGAGATAATCCTCAACTCTGTGACCGTCAAAGCCAACGCTAAGACGAACACCCGACTCTCTGATAATAGCCTGCTGCTCGGTATTCTTGAAAAATTCGAGCATATATTCATGCTCTTTGTATCCGTGGATGCTGTCGTAATTTACGTTTATTTCCCAAAAGATATTTTCCTGTGCCATACGCTTGAAGTAACGGTAAGGATCTTCGCCGCGCGAGGCAATAAATGAGAACATATCCGTGTGCGCTATGCCTATATTTTTGCATGCACATCTCTTGGCAAAGCCAAATAAATCTCCCTTGGTCGTGGAATCGTCGCGCGCGAGACTCTCGATCAGACAATAATCAAAAAACGAAACGTCGGCATCCGTGGGAAGCGGAGCCTTCACTCTCGACGAGTCTGTCGCAATCTCGATTCCGCACATAAGACGGATCTTGCCGGCATATTTATCCTTGAGAGAACTGATTTCATCATAGTATTTTCTGAGTATAGGTGGGTCATATCGGTTAGGTACGACGTCTATCGGCGCCTCGTAATTGCTCCACGAACCAAAGCCAACGCCATAATTGTGATCGCAAATACCGAAAAGCTCTATACCTCCGTTTATCGCCACCTCAATAATGTCCGAGGGATTATCCTTTCCGCAAAAGGAATAGTGTGTATGTGAATGAAGGTCTTGTATCATATCTGTAATTTCTCCGAAAATAGTGGCTTTAGTTCCCCGCTTCGCGCGTGAAATCCTTACGCCGCGCAAGCGACATAGACGCTCGCAAGCTCGCTATTCCGTCGCACCATAATTGGTGCTCCTTACACGCACCGACAGGTGCATATCACGAATTCCATAAGGAATTTTATATCACGCGCCGATAGGTGCATATCACGAACGTGAAGCGTTCTATATCACGTCGCTTTGTCTCGTCAGACAAACGACACTTTCAATGTGGTGGGGACTCCAAAAGGTCTCAAAATGGGCTAAAAATGGGGGTTGTAATCCCTTAAAGTCTCACTTTTAATTAAAAATGCACCAAAATGTATTCAATGACGTGTGCTGGAATACCAAAACACACCTTTGAAGGCACAGGATCTTTCTCATAATCGACCAAACCGGCGCGACGCTTTTCCAACGGATTTCTTTTGTCCCATTCTATAAAATCTGCTATTATCTTTTTTATTGCGACTTTATCTGTCCATATTGCAACAAATTTTTCGAATTCACAAAAAATGTTTTCAAGCGAATCTTGTGCGAGTTCTGTCATAAAATGACCATAATATAGATCTGTTTCCAATGCATTTATGAAGACACCCGGGCGAATATAATAAGAATCTTTGTCATAGCAGCTGCCTTGAATCAAAAACGAGATTGTAAAATCTTCAACAACCTTCGTCCATCGCTTATTTTTCTTTTTGAATCCTTTTTCTTTGAGTTGTTTCTTTACATATTCAATAAGCTCAGTTTCGGGAATATTGCTCATACTTACCTCCTTGTGAGACAAACGACACTTTCAACGTGAGTCATGACTCCGAAAAGTCTCAAAATGGGCTAAAATGGGGGTTGTAATCCCTTAAAGTCTCACTTTTTCATCAAAAATCAAATGATATCGGTTTTAGTTCTGTCGTAAACACATTAGATTTTGGATTTATACTGACTTTTTTGTTACTTAACCTAATGGATCCGTAAGAATTTAAGTCCCGGGAAACAGGTAGATCCTTTTTACAAAGCTCCCTCCCGTCCGCATCATATACACATAAAAGCGGGTAATAGTCTCCTGAATCCAAACATCGAAGGTATAATACAGCTTTTCTGCTTGCAGTTTCTTTTACCTTGTACCGCATCAACATATTTTCTTTTTGAGATATAGCATCTTTAATACTTGATTTTATCATCTTTTGTCTCGTTTCATCGGTTGCGAAATATTGCAGCAATAGCTTTTCAACAAGGTCAATAATTCTTTCGATAGATTGTTCAAAATCAAGTTCGCCATAAAAGGAAACATCAACACCGATATCGTAATATCTATACCACGGGTGATATGGGTCTCTGCCTCTTTTTGCAGGCAGAATAATATCTTTGTCTAGACACGTGGTGAAATTTATGTATAAGTGGTCAAATTCTCCAAGCGAAAAATGATTTTCCCTAAGCTTCATTACGATTCGATGCAGGACAATATTCAGTTTTTTGTTGTAAATATCCGATGGTAGGGCATTTCCAATAATATTGGGAACATTGCTCTTATATACACGAATATCGCTGATTACTTTTTCTTTCATCGTAAGTCCTCGTTTTGAATGATTTGACACTTCGTGTCATGAATTGATGCTATCGCATCATGATTTCTCGCTTCGCTCCATGAATTGAATTGCAACCCCTATGCGCCGCAGCGCAATTCATGGCGAAGCCAATTCATGAGCACTCGTGCTCAATTCACGCGCTCGCGCAATTCATTGTCGAGTCGTCGTTCGAGACTAACGACGGACTCGATGTGGTTGGGGACTCCAAAAGGTATCAAAATCCGTCAAAAACGGTGGTTGTAATACCTTAAAGTCTCAAAACAGTCGCAAAATTTTGGTGGTGCACCAAGTTTGTCTCAAAGCAACCTTTTCTTCTTGTTAGTGAAATCATTCAAAAATATATTTGATAATTTCCAACTTTTCAGGAGAAGCGTGCTCCTTTAAATATTCCATATCCTCATCTGTAATCGGCTCAACTTCAATCTCGCAAGTTCCATTTTCTTCAAGTAGCTTATGAAACTTGAGGGTTTCATCCGTAACCTTAGTGTTAACGCCTGCGATATCAAGTGTTACACCGTTTGGCAAAGTTACTTGATAATTAACGGCATCTAGTGTGCCGTTATCCTGGTGTAATATCCAAACTTTGGCGTGAAGCACATCCTCGTATGGGGTATATGTTTCTCCAAGCTCGAAATATGTAGATGAATTAATTCCCTCGTCGTCAAAATGCACGTAGCAATTTGCAGAAAGACCGTAAAATGGAAATAATAAAACGAATGAAACGAGCAAGCAAATAAAACTGACTTTTATGTTTCTTACCCTGCCACCGGAGCACCATACGTCATCGCTAGCAATAGCGAAAAAAGGAGTTTTAATGAAGTAAGCGATAGTGAAAATAAAAAATATACCTAAAAACAGTGCAGGAACAAGCCCGGCTATGGTGCCGCCAAGCATAATAAGTTCACTTTCGCCGGCCATTATCTTATGTATCAAGCGTAGAGCAAGGTAGCTTAACAACCAGAACAATATAAAACTTGGAATAAACAAAATACCGGCGTATTGATGAGAAAGGGATTTAAAAAATCTGCAATACTTGGTATTTGTCACCTTGTCTGCCGCTCTTGCTTCAAGCTCCAAATCTTCGTATTTGTCAGGATTCTTTATAATATCGTGAAGCCTTAGAGAAATAGCAATTATCCCTACAACATAAATTATCAAAAATATTATCAAGATCATATTCATGAAAAAGTTCCTTTCGATATTCAAGCCCAGCCGTATCTGCAAGAAACGCTTGCAAGGACGTCGGCGAAGATTGCTCCACGAGCGCTTCGGTGCGCCGTTACCGTCTTGCTTATCGTTCCAATGTCGTACGTAAGCTCCTCGGGTTTCTCCGAATTGCTGAAAACGTACCTTTTTCCATTGAAATAAAATCCAACGGTGAGTGACTGATTCTTTGAAATTTTTAGATATTTATCTATTGATCTCATCACCTTCTGACGCATAGCGTCGGTGCCTATGTATTCTGTCAAAGGTTGACTTCCTTCTTTAGTTTTTATTTGATTCTTTTGCCTTGTAAACTGTTTCGATTAAATACAGTTTGAATGCGATATATGCTACCGGATGATAACTGTTATTTTTCAAAATTTCATCCAGTTGCTTGCTTATCTTCTCATCTACATCTTTGGCAATATTTATAACAGCGGTATGCTTGTATTTCTTTTGCTTACGTTTTTCTTTTATGTTTTTTATTGCATCAACTAAAGCCATCGAAGTCACTAACACAGCAAACATAAACGATACTCGCGTACTCCAATCCTTAAGCGAGAAATTTATTGTGTTAAGAGACAAGAAAAATAATGCTATGGTAAAGCACGACGTTATAAAAAGCCTCAATTTCATAAGCCTTCTCAAAAGACTCTCCGTTAGCTTTTTGAAGAAGTCAAACGTGCCATTATATACTTTTACCGATAATCCGTGCAGTTCACTATTTTCATATTTTTCGGTTGCAATAGCTTGAAGCTTTTTGATCTTCTTTAAATCAATGCCAACTTTTTGTTTGTACAGTATATTGAAGTGAAGTCTGCGATAACGGAATGGATAATCGGCGCCTTCATCTACTTCGGGAGGGACTATGCCCGATATAACTATTCCGTAGCATTTCAATAAATTATTGTTCAAGGACAGATTTAACTCAGCTTCGGTTTCTCTACATAATTCCAATCCAAAGCTGTTTGACGTATTATCAACATTTAACGTTGGATAATCAACGTCAGCGGAATCAGAATAAAACTCAACGTTTTTATCTACAATCTCTGCATTTCCGTTTGCGCTGGGATAGATTTTTCCGGAATCAATAGATTTCTGCGACCTTTTTCCGAAAATCAAATAATCATCGGATGAAATGATGTTTGCCGTTACTCCAATTTGGTTTACATTATATGAACGCTCTAAGTATTGATTAATCTCGGATATAAGCTTTTGTCTACCTTTTTTTCCATCCTCAACAGATTTCTTAAGATACGTACGTTTGCAATTATCGTCGTAACAAAAGAATGCTATGACCTTTTCTTTTTCATCTTTAATAAGCGGATGATTTGTAAAATTGTTGTCAAGCGAGAATACTGTTGCATAGGTAGATCTTTCATAGTACAAATATAGTGAAGTCACCTCTTTGTTGCTATGCCAGTTTTCTTTTTCTTCAATGCGAACCATTCGAGGTAATACACCTGAATAAAAGATATCGCCGTTAATTAATGAGATATTGTCTTTATTGCTGTAAACATCATAAATACTCATTCCTTTACCGGAATTTGAAATCGTAATATGATCATCATCTTCATAAGTATAACTGTATTTACCCAGCAGATCCAATAACTCTTCCGTAGGGCAACCGTGTATCGTCAGCAAAGCATCTTCTTGAGATAAGAATATGTTTTTCGAGCCCATTTTCTCTAAAATCGAGTTGGTTAAAGAAATATCCTTGAAATCAATTTTAATGCCGTAGTTGTACGACACGGAAAGCACAATATATTTTGCCAATGGCAAGAGATATTCTTCCTGTCCCTTGTGTAGCATAAATAAGGAAGAGTGACAGGCAACGAAATCTTCCAAGCTTTTTGCATTCGTTAATTTCAGCTTCGATATCGTCTCGATCATCAAAGAACTATCAAGCTTTGGTGATACACCATAATAAAACTCATTAAAATCGTTACTCTCTATGATGTCAAGCTGTCCGTTTAACGTGATAAAGTAATCACCAAAGAAGTCCGGTACGTACTTTCCAACCGTAGCGACGTCTCCTTTTTGCATAGGTAAAATCAATCTTGCATAATTGAGATCGGATTTCTCTAAATGACTATTTAATTCATCATTGATTTCCTTGAATTTATCAAAGTGCATTTTCATCCTCCTGCTTTGTTGTAGTGAATCATACATTAAATTGCAGTGACATAGATAAATCGAAATTTATAATAAACTGCTGTAGTTTTGTTTTAAATTTGCTTTTGTCCAAACGAAAAATTGGGCATTTTTTGAATTCGTACTTCGTAGGGGCGATTCACGAATCGCCCGTTATATTTTGTATTGTTCCGTAGGCGCTTTTTTTGTTTTATGGTGGGCGATTCGTGAATCGCCCCTACGGGTTTGTTTTCTCGTCAGATAAACGACATTTTTTCAACGTGGGTGGAGACTGTAAAATGTCTCAAAACAGTCGCAAAACGGGAGTTGTAATCCCTTAAAGTCTCACTTTTTGAAAATACGCCGCCCTGTCATAAAATTGTTTATATCTTCAACGGCTTGTTCTATGGTCTGCGGATGCCAATGTGTATGACACTTGGCCACTCTTTCCAATTCCTCTTCTGTCTGTTCCTCATATCCTTTATATTCTACAGAAAAAACAAACCCGATTCCGTGCGGATTGGGCACATCTTCGTCTGCATACAACCAAAATCTTCCTTGTTGAGATTCACCGTAAATAACAGGGACATCCCAAACAAAGCCTTCATTTAAGGCGGAGGTGTTCGTCAGACACAAATTGTGACTGTCTTTCACTTTTTCATAGATGAGTTCTATATCATTCATAAAATGCACTCCATTATTTTCTCGTTAGACAAACGACACTTTCAACGTGGGTCAAAACTCCAAAAGGTCTCAAAACATAGGTTGAAATCATCATTTGTCCCTGATTTTTGAGCGGTGCTTGGAAACATATCGATTTATTTTGTTTCGTTCGCTTCCCATAAATTTTTCTGCACCCAACAGGTGTTGCATTTGTTTCTTTGGCAAGTGCAACCTTGCCATATTTCTTTTCGTGTGCCGAGTTCGGCAAGCGGAGTATTGATAATCGGTATCAAAATATTTTGTATTGCTTCTTCTAACAAACAATTTAATTCTTCATCCGTCATTAACTGCCAATTGTAAATGCCTTTTCCGTTAGTATTGAGGCGTGTCCCGTAGCACTGTGGAAATTGAACGTCTTTGTGATATACACTCACGTTAAAATAATACTCGTCAGACCACTGAGATTTTTGTGCTTCAAATTCCAAGCAAAAATCACTATCCAAAAACCTTGTCCATTTT
>JAZKZP010000032.1:0-2934 GCA_045612715.1 Eubacteriales bacterium | reverse complement strand
CGTAGGGGCGATTCACGAATCGCCCGTCACCGATAAATCAAAATTTGAATGTGAATTTGGGATTGCAAAAATATATTTTTGGTGATATAATGAATTTAATCCTAAAAATAGGTGGTGTTAAATGGTGGAAATTTTGAATATAACAAACGGCGATGCCTTTAATAGATATTTGCTCTCGAAAATTGATGAGGAAGCAGTTCCGTTTTGTGAGGCAATGATGGACGGTCAAGCAGTTTTGAGTGTGTATTCTGACGAATTTATTGAATTGCGTTCAAAAGAGCACGGTGTTAGTGTTGAAGAATATAAATCCAAAATGCTACCAAATGATATTTGCAAGTATTCAAAACTCAATTTGTGGTTTGGTAAGGATACATTTTGCCAAGCCAATTTGCTCACCCTTTTGGCATATTTGGAGCAAATCAAATATGACGGTGAGGTAGCACTCAATTACATTGATGACGAAACATTTGATGTAATTGAGGCAGATATTAAGGTTAAGCTGTCTAAATATGCAAATCTCTACAACGAAATCTTGATTAATAAAAACAAGGCAGACAATGTAGGTGTTCTTAATTTTAATGCGATTGAATTGTATTTTGACTATCATTCAAGTGAGGGCGCGCTTGCTAAAATTGTTAGAGAAAATGTGACCATGCATGATAAAGATTTGATTTGCCTTTTGCTTGAAAAATCAAAAGAATACGGCTTGTCCGACATTCAGGCGGCAAAACTAATAAAAAAGTATAAGTGAGGAATAAAATGATTAAATTTATCTGTTACCCAAAATGCACAACCTGTCAAAAAGCGAAAAAATGGCTTGATGACAATGGTGTTGAGTATGAGCTTCGCGATATTAAACTCAATAATCCCACACTTGAAGAATTGAGAGAATGGCACAAAAAAAGTGGATTGCCACTCAAAAAGTTTTTTAACACAAGCGGACTTTTATATAAGTCCTTGGAGCTTAAATCTAAGCTCCCCACAATGAGTGAGGATGAGATGTTAAATCTTCTTTCAACTGACGGTATGCTTGTTAAAAGACCTTTGCTTGTGAATGATGAGTTTGTTCTCGTTGGGTTTAAAGAGGATGAATGGAGAGGAAAGTTGAATAGATAAAAAACAAAAAAGCACCCTGATGGGTGCTTTCTTGTTTGGCGGAGGATGGGGGATTCGAACCCTCGTGCCCGTGAAGGCAAACGGTTTTCAAGACCGCCTCGTTATGACCACTTCGATAATCCTCCGTGCCTTACGACCTTATTATGATAACATATTTATTTCTTATTGTCAATAGATTTTTAAAATTTATAATATAAATTTAACCATAATTTTTCCTTAATCAAGAAAATTTCACATCACAATCTGAGAACAGTTTGCGTGGGTTATTTACCCACGCAAAAATGTGAAAATATTTGTGCAACTATGTCCTCATCGACCTCGCGTCCGTCAATTTCAGAAAGATAAGTCATTGCAAGTTCAATATCAACGCCTGCAATATCGGGCGAAAGTCCCATATTGAGTGCATCAAGTGCCAAAAGAAGATGCTTTTCGGTATTTGTCAGCGCGGCATTTTGGCGCGCGTTAATAAGCACGGCATCATTTTGAATGTCAATTTCTTCATTTATATACATCTTTTCAACAAGCTCTTTGAGTCCGTCGATATTTGTTTCATCTTTAGCAGAAAGATTAAGAATGTGGTCGAAATTAGCATTTATCTCATCCATAGAGAGCAATGAAGCAAGGTCGCTCTTATTTATAATTGCAATTTTAGTCGCATTCACGTTTTTAAGAGCAGAGATAAGTTCCTTATCCTCATCATCAAGTGCTCGAGAGTTATCAAATACAGCCCAAACAAGTTCTGCACTGTCAAGCGATTGTCTTGCACGTTCAACGCCAATCTGCTCAACCTTGTCATCAGTAGCTCTAATGCCCGCAGTATCAAAAAGACGGAGAGTTACTCTGCCAACACTCACAGTTTCACTCAAAAGGTCGCGCGTTGTACCCTCAATATCGGTAACAATCGCCGCATCTCTACCAACAAGCGCATTATAAAGACTGCTTTTTCCAACATTTGGTTTGCCACAAATAACGGTTGAGATGCCCTCCATAACGGCGTGTCCTGTTTTGTATGTTGCCTTTAATTTCTGCACTTCAGAAAGAAGCTCTCGGGTGGCTAATGTCATTTCGTCATTGTCCATATCAGCAAGGTCCTCTTCGGGATAATCAACCTTTGCATAAACCTGCGCAACAAGAGCAACGAGTTTTTGATAGAGCATTTCGCAAGACTCTTTAATTTTTCCGCCCATAACCGAGCGCGCAAGGTCAATTTGACCGTCATTCTTTGCTTCAAGGAGAGTACCAAGCGCCTCTGCTTGAGAGAGTGCCATTTTTCCGTTAACAAAGGCACGGCGAGTGAATTCGCCAGCTTCAGCAGGTCTTGCGCCTGCAGCGAAAACGGCAGAAAGCACTTTTTGAGTGATATAAATACCGCCGTGGCAGTTTATTTCAACAGTATCCTCACCTGTGAAAGACTTTGGAGCGCAGAATTTTACGCAAAGTCCGTCATCTATAACTTTTTCTTCAAAGATAATGCTTCCATAAACCATCATATTGGGTTTCAATTCGGACACAGTTTTACCGGATGCGCATTTAAACACCTTTTCAGCAACGCTAATAGCTTCCGTGCCTGAAATTCTAATCACTGCAACTCCACCCTTGCCCACGGGCGACGAAAGAGCCGCTATTGTATCATAAAAATTCATTTTTACCTCTTTTGTTCGTTCAAATTTTGATTTGTCTAACAGTTAGCCTTCCCCTGAGGGGAAGGTGGCAGGCGAATGCCTGACGGATGAGGGGAACGCCATTTAGTTTACACTAACGACTTTCTCGTAAAACAAAATCCTTGATTTTTAAGTAATTTCTTTTATTTTGTAAACG
>JAZKZP010000031.1:0-14890 GCA_045612715.1 Eubacteriales bacterium | reverse complement strand
AGACGACCAACAACGCCCATCATATCGGGAGATGCGATAACAACGTCGAATTCGAACCAGTTTTCTTTTGTGATCTTTTCAACCATATCAAGCTCGCCTACGTAGTCAGCGCCTGCTGCCTTTGCAGCTTCTGCCTTGTCACCCTTAGCGAATACAAGTGTTCTAACTGTCTTACCTGTACCGTTGGGAAGAACTACTGCACCACGAACCTGCTGGTCAGCGTGACGAGAGTCAACGCCCAAGCGAAGATGGAGTTCGATTGTTTCATCAAATTTTGCCTTAGAAGTCTGGCAAACGAGTGCGAGAGCTTCAGCGGGCTCATAAGTTCTGTTCTTTTCGATAAGCTTAACGCTATCGGAATATTTCTTACCGTATTTAGCCATTTTCAAACTCCTCCTTACTCTTCAACAGTAACACCCATACTTCTTGCAGTACCAGCAACCATGCTCATAGCTGCTTCGATAGAACCTGCGTTAAGGTCGGGCATCTTTGTTTCAGCGATTTTTCTAAGCTGCTCTTTTGAGAGCTGTGCTACCTTTGTCTTATTGGGCTTAGCAGAACCGGATTCGAGACCGCAAGCCTTCTTAATAAGAACAGGAGCAGGGGGAGTCTTAGTGATGAATGTAAATGAACGGTCAGCATAAACTGTAATAACAACGGGGATGATAAGACCGATGTCATTCTTTGTTCTTTCGTTAAATTCTTTTGTGAATACGGGGATTGCAACGCCGTACTGACCAAGCGCAGGACCTACGGGGGGCTGGGGTGTAGCCTTACCTGCGGGCAATTGCAATTTAATGTAACCCATTACTTTCTTTGCCATTTTTAAATACCTCCAATGTGGTTAATACGGGAGAATTGATAAAGAATTTTTCTCCCTCCCACGCGACAATGCCTTGTCGCAAAATGCCTGATTAATTTTCTTTGAGTTTGATCATACCCGCATCAAGCTCAACGGGCATATCTCTGCGTCCTCTGTTAACAAGGACAGTAACTTTGTTTGAATCGTCGGAAATTGACTGAACTGTTCCCGTATAGCCATCGAAAAGACCGCCCATAACAACAACGCTGTCGCCAACGGTGTAGCTAAGTTTAACTTTCTTTTCTTCGATATTAAGTGCGGCTACCTCTTCATCAGAGAGAGGGGAAGGACGAGATCCAGGACCAACGAAGCCTGTAACGCCTGTGATACCACGAATTGCGTGCCAGCTTTCATCGTTCATAGTCATTTTGATATAAACGTAACCGGGGAAGAGCTTTTCCTCAACCTCGATCTCCTGGTCACCTTTTTTCTCGATGATGATCTGAACGGGAATTTTAATATCGTAAATCAGATCTTCAAGACCACGGTTCTCAACAATTTTTTCAAGGCTAGTTTTTACCTTGTTTTCATAACCTGAGTAGGTGTGCGCCACATACCATCTCGGGCCGACATTCATTTCGTTAATATCGCTCATTTTGTTCTCCTTTTAATTAGAAGAGCTTACCAAGCGCTGTGATACCCTGCAAAAATACGTAGTCAACGATTGCTAAAGCAACTGCACAAACTGCGATAACAACAACAACGACGAAAGTGTTCTTGCGAACATCTGTCCAAGGGGACCAAGAAATTTTCTTAACCTCACTCTTTACGCTTCTTGCAAAGGATTTGATTCTGCTCCCAAGAGAAGGCTTGTCGCTTTTTTTCTTCACTTTCTTTGTTTCGGGATTAGTTGCGTTTTTGTTTTCCAAATCTGCCATAATAATCTCCTTTACAATTATTTAGATTCTTTGTGAAGAGTGTGCTTGCGGCAGAATTTGCAGTACTTGTTCATTTCAAGTCTGTCGGGGTCATTCTTCTTGTTTTTCTTTGATTCATAATTTCTCTGCTTGCACTCTGTGCACACGAGAGTAATTTTGACTCTTGCATCATTAGCCATTTTTTCGGCACCTCCCATTTAAATTTTTTTGACCTTTTCGGTCAGTGTACCTCCCTCTGAGATGGCATTATGCCTTGTCCTTGCGGACGGCGCGAAAATAGGCATAACAAAAAAGCCCATTCGCAGAGGTACTGCTATTTTACCACAAATGCAATACAATGTCAAGGGCTTTTTGAAAATTTGCTTCATTCTATTTTTATTAATATGTATGCAATTAATATACCACCGTACTTGACTTTACTTTATCGGTATGATATAATAAATTGAAGTATAAAATAAGGAGAAAACAATATGACAAACACAGTACTATTTGGCGATAAGTATATTACTTACAGCGAGAACTTTTGGACGGGGAAGAAGAAGATTACCATCAACGGACAAGAGTTGCAAAAAATAGATAAGAAGACATACAAGTATGAGGACAAGCGCTACACCGTTAAAGGCAGTTATATTACCGGCGTAGAGTTGATTATTGGAGTGCAAAGTGTAACATTAGTTCGCAAGTTGACTATTTTTGAAACCATATTGTGCTTTCTTCCTTTTTTACTTGTTCTCACAGGTGGAGCAATTGGAGGTCTTTGTGGTGGTGCAGCATGGGCATTTAATGCGGTATTTATTAGAAAAACTGACAAAATAATAGCTAAAATTTTGTATTCAGTTTTATCTACGGTTGTTGCTTTTATCTGTTATCTGATTATATCAGGAATATTACTCGGTTTGATTGCTGCATAAAATCAAAAATATTTATAGTACATAATAAAAAGCTCTCGCTTGTATTACAGCGAGAGCTTTTTATTATTCCATCGGATCAACGAGCAATCTGAGTGTATCATAAATCGACTTAACACCAATAAGCTCAATTCCACAATCTATTTTGCGCTTTTCGAGGTTGCGATAGGGAACTACCGCCTTTGTAAATCCAAGGCGTGCCGCTTCCTTAACTCGCTGTTCAAGATTTGAAACGGCTCTTACCTCGCCTGAAAGTCCAAGCTCACCGATGGCGATGAGGTCATCGGGAACTATCTTGTCGCGGAGCGAGGATATAAGCGCCATAGCAACCGCAAGGTCACTTGCGGGCTCATCAATGCGGAGTCCGCCTATTACATTAAGATAAGCATCGTTTACTGAAAAACGCATGTTAAGGCGCTTTTCAAGTACGGCAAGAATAAGATTTAAACGGTTGTAGTCAATTCCGTTTGAAGTTCTTCTTGGAGCAGGGAAAACCGTTGGAGAAACGAGTGCCTGCACCTCTGCGATAAGAGGACGCGTGCCTTCAATAGTGCAGAGCGCACAGTTGCCCGATGCATTTTTCGGACGGTCGGCAAGGAGCATTTCCGAGGGATTGCAAACCTCGATAAGTCCTGCATCGCCCATTTCGAATACACCAATTTCATTCGTAGAGCCGTAACGATTCTTCATTGCACGAATGATTCTGTAGGAATGCTGACGGTCGCCCTCAAAATAGAGAACTGCGTCAACCATGTGTTCAAGAATTTTAGGACCTGCGATAGAGCCCTCTTTGTTGACGTGGCCAACCAAAATCACGGAAATGCCATCATTCTTCGCCTTTGAGATAAAAGCGAGAGTGCATTCCTTAATCTGTGTGATAGTACCGGGCGCGCTTGAAATCTTGTCGCTATACATCGTTTGAATTGAGTCAACAATGATAACGTCGGGCTTAACCTTTTCGACCTGCGCAAGAGTCTTTTCAAGCTCTGTTTCGGTCAAAATAAAGAGATTTTTACCAACAATTCCAAGTCTTTTTGCTCGTAATTTAAGCTGACCTGTGGATTCCTCACCCGAAATGTATAAAACCTTTTTATGCTCGCCAAGAGCGTCGGAAATCTGCATAAGTAAAGTGGACTTACCAATACCGGGCTCACCCGAAAGTAATACAACCGAGCCGTGAACAAGACCGCCACCAAGCACTCTGTCAAGCTCGTTAAGACGGGTATTACTTCTTATGTAATCGGGCAATTCCGCCTCGTCAAAGCGCAGAGCAGTATTTTCTTTTCCGCTTGTGAGAGTTTTGTGCTTTATTTCGCTCGTCTTTTCGGGAGTGGTGGAGATAATGTCCTCAACAAGAGAGTTCCACGCACCACATTGAGTGCATTTTCCAAGCCATTTTGGAGAAATGCAACCACATTCCGAGCATATATAAACAGTTTTTAAACCTTTCATTTTCTTTTCCGTCCTTTGAAAGTTAAATTGGGATTTATCGCTTACTTTTTTGAAAAAAAGTAAGCAAAAAACTTTTAATCAGCTTCGCGCTTTTCCCCGTAAAACAAGTACAAAGTTGTAGGGGTCGGCGTCCCCGACGACCCGTTATTCAACAAAACTAACTTCCCTATAAATCAAAATTTGAAGTGCTATTAAATTTCTGTTTTTATTATATATAAAAAACGCAAAAAAATCAAGTATTATTCTGCGAAATATAGGTCATAATCGACTTAAAAATGATATTTGCGAGCTTTTGTCGGTAATCGGCATCACCTAATGCGTGCGCTTCGTCGGGATTTGAGAGAAATCCGCACTCGATGAGCACGGCAGGGAAGGTTGCGTTGTGGAGCAAAAAGATTGAACTTGTCGCTTGCTTTGTTACTCTCTTGTTGCTTGGTTGAAGCTCGTTTTTAACGTTCGATTGTATAAGATTTGCCAAAATTTTTGAGCGCGCATCGTTCTTGGAATACCACACTTGAAGCCCCGAGTATTGAGTTTCTGCAAAATAGTTCATATGAATGCTGATAAGCACCGCATTTTCTTGATTTTTAGCGATTTCAAGTCGTTTTCGTACATCCTGAGCCTTCTTTTTGCCCTGATAGTCGGAATTTTTATCATATAACAAAACATCCGTATCGCGCGTGAGAACTACGTTTACTCCTTGCTCGCGCAAAAGGGAAGCTACCCGCAGAGTGATATCAAGATTTAAATTCTTTTCGATAAGTCCATTTCCCTCGCAACCTCCGTCCTCTCCACCGTGACCTGCATCAAGAACCACGGTAACTCCACTTGACACGTTTGCGCTTTGACTTGGCAATGGAAGGGAGAAATTCAACATCGGAATTATCAAAATAAGTGAAACAAGTGCTGAAATTAGGCAAAATATTGCAAATTCTAAAGCGAAACCTGTGGCGTATTTTTTTCTTTGATTTTTCATACATAAAACTCCGTTTTTGTTTAGTTTATGAAAGGGTAGCACTGTTTATTCGAAAACGGATAAATACCCATTTCTTATGCAAAAAGCCACCGACTTGAGTATCGGTGGTATTTTTGCAATATTCACTTACTTCCATCTCCTGCAAAATAGATTGTTGCTGTATCAAGAACGTCATTTCCCGCCCCGATTTCAATAGAATTCCACGCTGATCTCGTTCCGTGATACGTTACCTTCTTAACTGAACTGCATTTGTAAAATGCCATATTGGAGATTTCGGTTACATCGCTTGTTATGATAACAAAATTATCCGTTTTTCCCGCGGGATATGTAATCAAAACACTTCCGTCCTCATTGAATAACGCGCCCGAAGATGAGGAATAATTCGGATTGCCAAGCTCAACCTCGATTTCCTCAAGGTATTTACAGCCTGCAAATGCGTAATTTCCAATATGTTCTATCGTTGATGGAATTGTCACATTTCTTATCGTCGAGCCGTAAAAAGCATAAGTGCCTATACTTTCAATTGTGTTAGAAAACTCAATCCCTTTTATTTTGTTGCAGTTTTTAAAGGCATTGTCGGCAATTTCGGTAACAATATCCCCATCAGGACTCATCTCGGGAACTATAATGATTGTGTCCTTGCAAGTGCCGATGCCATCTATTGCGCAAGTACCATCACCGTTACTTGAGAATGAAAGTCCTTGACTTGTGCTGTCGTCAACTGGTTCGTCATCTGGATTTTGCTGGTTGTTAGTTGGCTTGTTTTGATTATCGGGAAGATCGCCACCACCGTTTGTGGTAGTCATACCTCCATCATTAAAGACGGGGACGGAATTTTCCTCCGACAAGTTCATTGCAACCACTATCAGCATCGCCAAAACTGCAACAAGTAAGATTGGCAAGGCGATAGTCAGCGCCTTCATGATTTTTGATTTGATTTCTTTTCTGTCCATAAATTTTCCTTCCTTTGTGAAATTTGGTGATTTCATTATATATTTCCATATTTTAACTGTCAACATAAACTCATCGTGCGATTTTGACCTAAATTTTGATTAAAATTGAAAAAATGACGGCATTTTTATAAGGATTTATCGAATGGATAATAAAATTATCGCATTAATTAATATTTTGCGAGCGAAATTTCCATTGATTTTTGCATATTTCTGTGGTAAAATGGATACATATTTAAGTTTGGGAATTTAAATTTTGATTTGTAGAGGGTATAGCAGCACCCAAACGATTGTTTCGTCCACCTTTTCACTTTTTGATTTTGCGTTAGCAAATGGCTGACGTAAGTCAGACAAGAAAAGCCGTGGCTTGCTCCACGCGCAGTGGCGCCCGCCGCGCAGGCGAATCGGCATTTCTTTTTGGGAACTTTTTCTTTGTGCCTCTGGTTTCAAAGAAAAAGTGGATAAAAGATGAGCAGTCGCTATAGTTAGTGGCTCTATCTTTAGATACCAAAGCTCGTTAGACGCTTTTTTCTTTGGCATTATAGCCACAAAGAAAAAAGCTTTGCAAAAAAGAAACGGCGGATGCGCTCAAGCCGCGCGTCTCTGCTACGCGCAGGGCGGTCGCTTTTGAAAAAGCGACGCAAAACAATCGTGTGAAGTGAGTGCGAACACACATATAAATCCCAATTTATATAAAACACTTGGAGAAAAATATGGAAATTACAAAAAGAATTATCGCCATTGGTGGTGGCGAATTGAAAACTAAAGAAACACTTGAAATAGATCGCTATATAGCAACTCTTGCACGTGAGCGCGCGGGAGAAAATCGTCCTTACGGACTTTTTATCGGAACTGCAAGTCACGATAGTATGCCTTATTTCAACAGTTTCAGAAAGACATATACATCCGTTTTTGATATAAAGGCTGACGTTGCACTGACGGTTTATGGTGAAATGAATCTTGAAAAAATAAAGGGCAAGTTTGAAAAGGCGGATTTTATCTACGTTGGCGGTGGAGATACACTTTATATGCTTAAAAGATGGCAGGAATTTGGGCTTTTAGATCTTATAAAGGATGCTTATGAGCGCGGAGTTATTATTTGCGGACTTTCTGCAGGTGCAATTTGTTGGTTTGAAGATATTTACACCGACTCGGACCTTGTGGAAAATAGAGATGGGCTCTATTCAATGCAAAAGGGACTTGGTTGGATTAAGGGTACAATTTCTCCACACTATAACGAGCGAATAGCTGACTTCGACGAGATTATGATTGCGCAAGGGAAGGGCGCGAGCGCTTACGGAATCGAAAACCTTGCAGCATTGGAATTTATTAACGGTGAATTGACACATTCAATCACGTGTGGAGGAAATGCATACATAATAACCAATGACGGAATCAAGCTTAATAAATCAGTAGTTTAATAAAAAAGACGAGCAGGACATTAATTTCCTGCTCGTTTGATTTTTGTCATCTCAAAATATTTCGTGTAAAAACCAAATCTGAATACGAAAAATGTGAAGTTGAGAGGCGATTAAATTGAGATTTGCCTATACTAAGACCGAAATATTTTTTCTTCTCCTCCTCGAGTGGAGCGAAAAATGGCTCGTTTTCCTTGAAAGAAGGCAAAATATCATTATCAAGCTTTTTGTAAACGTACTGCGCGTCGGATACTATTATTTGAGTGGGGAATTCTCTATTTATAAGAAGCATTCCAACAGTTTGAATATGCCCATCGGGAGTGAAAATCGTTGCAACTCCGCCACAAATCGTGTCATATTTGACTAAAACATGTGTTGCGCAACGTTTCGTGGGCTCAGTCCCCTTAACGAAATAACCCGTTTTTATACGTGATCCACGTGGATCATAAAGACACGCCTCGCTTGGCAAAAATCCTGAATCCATACAAAAATTCACTTCCAGTAATCTCGCGCTATCTTCAAATTTCCTGTCTGCATAGACAGAGCGCACGTTATTTTCATAAATGCGAGTTAAAACAGTATTAAATGCTGACAAAAAATGATTTTTCTCGGTGCGTGGAATCTCTTTTGGATATTCATATCCGTACCAAACTCCACAAATGAGAGAAGGAGTAAAGCCTATGCACCATCTATCCTTGTTATCCTGTGTTGTGCCGGTTTTTGCTGCAAGCGCCACCTTGTTTTTTAGGGTTAAATCGTTAGCTGTACCGCCCCACACGACATCCTCTAAAAGCTTTGTCATAATTTCTGCATTACCATCACTTATAACGCGCTCGGCAGTTGCTTTTTTATCAAGCAAAATCTCACCAAATGAATTTTTCACAAGGGAATAAGAGCGTGGCGCGTGATAAAGTCCATTATCGGCAAATATGGAATATGCCGCAGTAATATCACGCACGCTTACCCCGTAATTCAGTTGCCCAAGAGCAAGCGCAGCATAGTCCATATCGGTGATAAAAGCACCGTTTTTATCTTTTCCTCTTTCAATTAAATCATCAAGGTGAAGATAATCACGAAGAAAATAAAACGAGTGCGATATACCAAGCTCGTCAAGAATTTTTAGAGGAATTGTATTTGTTGAGTTTGCCATTGCATAGCTCATTGTTGAAAGTCCGTGATATATTCCATTTGCATTTTTGGGCCACGGTTTGTTATTGTCAAATGAGTATGGAACGTCATCATAAACACTTGCATAGTTAATAACTCCTCTCTCAAATGCGGGAGCATATACGGAAAGTGGTTTTATGGTAGAGCCTGGAGGGCGTAGGGTATCGGTCGCATAGCATTGTATTCTATTGGCATTCTTTGGTCCGATGGCACCGACAACGCCAAGAATATCACCATTTTGTGAGTCGATGATTATCATAGCGCTTTGCGCACCATCTCCTGATGGAAAATTAGCAGTATTTTGATAATAATTTTCCATAATTTTTTGAATTTCACGGTCTATTTGGATATATATATCAAGCCCACCGCCAAATACCAAGGCATTAGCGCCTTGCTTGGTCATGTTTTTCTCGGCTTGTAAATCGGATATAACGTCATTTATTACCATATCCACATACCATGAGTGAACACTTGATTTTATAACGGAATCATCTGGAGTTAGTCTAATATCCTTGTTAAAATTCTCGTCAAATTCTTCAGTTGAAATATAACCCTGCGCAAGCATTTCACTTAAAATAACGTCCCGTCTTTCTTTGTTGTTTTCAGGATGAGTTATGGGATTATAGTAGCTTGGATTGTTGGTTATCGCAGCGATGCATACGCACTCAATAAGATTTAATTCATGGGGGGCTTTTGAAAAATATCTCCTTGAGGCACTGCCCACACCGTAACAGTTATCAGAAAGATTAATAATATTAAGGTATAATTCAAGTATTTCGTCTTTTGAAAATTCTTTTTCAAGTTGAAGCGCCCACGATATTTCTCTTATTTTTCGTTCAATGCTTATATCATCTTCACCGGTGATATTTTTTATTAGCTGTTGAGTAATGGTAGATGCCCCAAACTTTCCTCCAAAATGTAAAAAATAGTTTGCGCACGCAGCCAAGCTTCTATACCAATCCACTCCGTTGTGCTGAAAAAAACGCTTGTCCTCAATCGCAATGAATGCATCTATTAGATTTTGTGGAATGCTTTCGAGTGAAACAAACTCAAAATTTCGTTCGCCGAGTAGCCTTTCCTCTTGCCATTCAACCCATTCTCCGCCATCTTGAACGAATATTCTCGTTACAGAGCTTGCACTGTCAAATTTAAATAGGGAAATGTCGAGCCTTTTTTCGGTTATTTTCCGTACGTACAGAGCGACCGATATGGATAGAATAATCAAAATGGCACAAATCAATGCAAAAATAGTTAATAAAATTTTCTTTTTTCTCTTCTTCACGTTTATTTGGACTTTCCTTTATATTCGGTTGTTTAATTAAATATTAACATAAAATATAATAATAATACAAAATCTATTGCAAAAAGAAAAAATATGTGCTAAAATGAACACAATGGAAAACAACATTTCTAAAAATTCATCAAAGGAGATTATGAAAATGAAAAAACTGTTGTTGATAATATCAATTCTGCTTCTCGTTTTAACTCTTGCATCATGCACGAAGTTACAATGTCCGCACGAATGGGATGTCGGAACTCTTGAAAATACCGACGAGTGTGGAGAAGGAGCAAGAGCAACTTACGTTTGTAAGCTCTGCGGATGGGAAGAATGGGCTGAGGCCACCTCCCACGTATATGAAAAAGGTGATACTGTACCCGCATCTTGCGAGGGACTTGGTTATACCAACTATGAATGTGTGCGTTGTGGAAAGGCACACTACATATCTGATTTTACGGATGCTTTAGGTCATAACTACGGTGAGCCTGTGCTTATGAACGAGGGTACATACAAGAATACATATAAAAAGCGCTGTGAAAACTGTGGAGATGCTATTCTTTATTCATCATATAATGAAATCGAAGAAGAGCATGATTATCTTTCAGATGTGGATCAGACATTTACATTTGATATATTAACAGAATTTGATGAGGAATTTATCAAAGAAAATCTCATCATTCTTAACTACTATTTCTATCATTCTCAATATGAGGATTCTCCTGAAGCGCGTATGGAATTTTCCGTTACCGCCAAGGGCGAAAACGTTTATACAATTACCGCTAATGCAAATTACGAGTATGATACAACATACATTGCTATTCTTGAAAATGGAATGACATTCGTTGATCATCCCGGTATAGAGCTTATATATAAGGTAATTGAAGACCCAAATCACGAAAATGCGTATGAATATAAGGAAGGAATTGTGTTCCTTCACGCACTTGAACAGCAATACGGTGGTTATTATCCCTATAAGCTTGTTACAAGTGATAACGGAGGTCAGCTTTATCTAATTGTAAATAAGATTGACGAGCTTTATCGTGGTCAGACAATTTGTTTGGGTGAAATTTCAAGCATGGAAGAGGTTGCAACCGCTAAGGAATGCTATTTCGGTGTTATTACTCAGATTTCTCGCTTGGCAGACGGCACTTGGATGCTTTCTCTTGACGAACCCGATCTTCAGGATATATTTGATCAGCTTGATATCTCCTATGATAAGGAAATTAACTTTGATACTGATGCGTTTAACGTTGAACAGCTTGAAGCTGATATTATTGATTCTCTTTATAGCAACGATGAATTTGTAAAATTCCTCAGTGTTCTTAACGTTTCTGCAAATAAGTACTTTGAAAGCAACGGCTATCATGCGGTTGAACTTTCAAATACGAGATCATTTATGGATAACGTAACACTTGATCCAAGCATCAGCTTCAACGGTAGCACAGTTCATTCCAAGATTCGTGGTGCTGTTAATATTCCTATCTTAAATGATAAGAACGTAACTGTGGGTAATTTCTCAGTTAGCTTCGAAGTTGCTATGGATTCCCGTTTTGTGCTTGACGTAAGCTATAAGATTAAAACAGCTTGGTCCGGCATCAAATTAAATAATTTTGACCTTGAAATAACTCAGACCGATACAGTTTCGTTCACGTTTGACGTTGCAATCAATCTTTACTCTGCTTTGGAAACAAAGTATGTTGTGAACTTGGAAACAGGCGAGCTTCATCGTTCTTGCTGTATTCACGTAACAAATGCTGCAAACCCCAGTATCTTTGAGGATATGCCTGCAGATAGAGTTCATCAGGCTACCTCCTATTGTGAATTGTGTAAACCAATGGGTGTTACAGATGACGAGGATATCTTTGAATCATATTATGCTGATACACTCAACTGCTCCGACTGGAAGCAGGTGGCTGAAGATATCAAGTCTATGGCAAATAGCTCCGGTTCATCTGCAAATGAGGGCAAGAAAGGAATAACTCTTGGTTCAGTTGAAATTCCTATTTACGGTCCCGTTGTTGCAAAGCTTGATCTTGCTTTAGTTATGTCAATGGATATTGAAGCCGTTATGAGATATAATTATACTTTTGAAAAGGTTTATACATACGGTATGTCCTTGGGTAGCGATAATATTCTTCATCCACAGCTTCCCAAGTCCAACAAGACAAGCATAACAAACAATAACCTTTCACTTATGGGTAAGGCGCGCGTTGAAGCAGGACTTTTGGTTGATATGGGTGTAATTATCAAGGGCCTTGAAAAATGGTTCAATGCCGGTGTTTCTGCCGAGGTTGGTGCTTATTCGGAATTGAGTGGTATTCTTGATATTACTAATAATTACGTAGGTGCATATCTTGAAACAGGTGCATATCTCAAGCTTGATATGTATTATAAGGTAGTAAGTGCTTCCGGTAGCAAAGATCTTGCTACAAAGGAATGGCCATTGCTTCATATGGGCTTTGAAAATGTTTATTACGCATACGATACATATGTTGAAAGTGTAAACTTGGGCGCTTGTAATAACGCTCCGCTCAATATTCAGACCGCTTTCCTTAAAGTGAAATATTTCAACCTTAAGACAATGCAAGAGGGAACTGACGTCCTCTCATTATATGAATCCTCTAAATATCGCGTAACACTTCAGCTTGAGTCAGGTGAATATTGCTATATCAGCGGCGGAAAGATTTACGTAAGAGCAAATGTTCCAGATTATTTTGAGGATAAGCTTATTATCAAGGTTACTGCGAATAATAAGTGGGATAACCTTAGTAAATATTCAAGCTCTGCGTACAATCTTGCAGAATACGTAATCGACCTTTACTTCACTCCAACAGAAGAACACTCTTGGTTGGATGCTACTTGTACCGAGCCTGAAACTTGCCGTTATTGTGGCAAAACACAGGAACACGAGCGTGGACACTCATGGATGGATGCAACATGTTATGCTCCCAAAACTTGTAGTGTGTGCTATGAAACAACAGGAGCAAAGCTTAAACATATTTACAATGAAGAGGATTATACTCTTTGGAGTGAAGCTACTTGCGATCAAAATGAAATAGAAATTGCATATTGTGCACGTGGTTGTGGTAAAGAGCGCACAAGAGAGATTAGAGGCACTGCTTTAGGGCATCAATTCCTTGTTTACGAGCCTAATAGTCCCGCTGAGTGTGATGTTAATGAAACTGAAATTTCATATTGTGAACGCAGCGGTTGTAATGACTATCATATAAGAGATATTGAAGGTACTGCTTTAGAGCATCAATTTACTACATGGACAGAATATCAAGAGGCAACGTGTACACTTAAAAATAGATTAGAGTCATATTGTGACCTTTGTGGCGATAGGGATACAAAATACGGTGACGTAGCTGCTCTTGGCCACGATTGGACACCTGCAACTTGCTTGGATCCTAAGACTTGTTTAAGATGTGGTGACTTTAAAAAAGATTCAGCTCTTGGCCACGATTGGGTAGATGCAACTTGTCAAGAGCCCGAACATTGCTCAAGATGTCCCGAAACAATTGGTGACGTGATTGATTGTATCGAAAGTGGTTGGATTTTGGGTGAAGAGCCAACAATAGAGAAAAACGGTTATGAATACATAGAATGTATAATGTGTCATACTATTTTCGACTATAGAATTTTGAACTTTACTGACGGATCAAAATATCTCATCTATACTTTGAACAGTGACGGAGAAAGCTATACAGTAACAGGAATTGATCCTTGTGATGATACTGAAATTTGTATTCCTGAATTGTATAATGGAAAGCCTGTAACAGGCATTTCGGTATTTGCATTTGACTCTGCTACAAACATTCAAACTGTATATATTCCTGCTACAGTAACTCATATAGATCACTTTGCGTTTACAGACTGTGAAAATCTTACACGTATTGAGTTCTATACTACTATGACAAATAGTGACGGTAGCAAGATAAATACAATGGCACAATGGAAATCCATTACCAAGGGAATGGAATGGAAGTTCAATACTGGTGATTTCATTGTTAACTGTGTTGATGGTGTAATCCCCAAGAGCGAAAGCTAAAAAATAAACACAACGGCGAGGAAGATTCCTCGCCGTTATCTTTTAATATTAAATTTTGATTTGTCGCTTACTTTTTTGAAAAAAAGTAAGCAAAAAACTTTTAATCAGCTTCGCGCTTCCCCAAATAATATCAGCGCAAAGCAGTAGGGGTCGGCGTCCCCGACGACCCGTTATAAAAGAAAAGTAACTAATATACAAATCCCAATTTATTTTAGAATTATCATTAAACTGCATACAGGTCCATAAGATGTATTAAATATATTTTGTGGAGTTGTTTATGTCAAAGAGAAAAACTAAAAATCCATTTGAGTGTGTGATGCGTGAATATGAGCGAACGAACAAAAAGATTGTTGCGTTTATCCCTTTGTTACTTATATTTTTGGGGATTTTTACACGCTGGGTGAGTGGAAATCCACTACCCACACTTTATTTTGTAGGTGCAAAGGATATAGTACCACCTATTTGGCTACTTGTGGTGCTTTTTTGCATATCCTATGTAATTGCAGGGCTTTCGTTGGGTCTTGCGCTTGGCAATAGATGGTGTGCTTATTCCGATAAAAAATATCAGGGCGCTATGTGGTTTGTTATATGTTTGTCACTTGGATATGCTTGGTATCCATTATTTTTTGCGGCGCGATTGTTTCTTGTATCTGCGTGTGCGTGCGCGCTCTGTTTGTTTAGTGGCATTTGTGCCACTATTTGCTTTGCGAGCGTATCAAAATCCTCATTTTTTTTGGCACTGCTTTATGATTGTTGGTTGCTTTATTTGTTCTTGCTCAATATAAAAATATTTTTCGGAATTTGATGATTTCAAATTTTGATTTATCTAACAGTTAGCCTTCCCCTGAGGGGAAGGTGGCAGGCGAATGCCTGACGGATGAGGGGAACGCCATTTAGTTTATACTAACGACTTTCTTGTAAAACAAAAACCTTGATTTTAAGTAATTTC
>JAZKZP010000030.1:0-3081 GCA_045612715.1 Eubacteriales bacterium | reverse complement strand
TTCAAATTTTGATTTGTCGGGAAGTTAGTTTTGTTGAATAACGGGTCGTCGGGGACGCCGACCCCTACGGATTGCAAATTAATTTTTGTTGATTTATAGCCGCTGTGATTACTAAATGTCTATTATTTTGCAATAATATCTTCTTAATCATTGTAGGGGTCGGCGTCCCCGACGACCCGTTATAAAAGAAAAGTAACTAATAGATAAATCCCAATTTACAATTCAGTTAAAAAATCTTTTACATACAAGGAGGTAACAAAAATGAATTTTTCTTCGTTTTTGAATTCAAGACGAGAAGTTTGCCGCAAGCTTGTAGCTGAACTTGGCAAGAGCTTCTCTTACGTTGGAATCTTAGGCTCCTACGTGAAATCAAGCGCGATTAGAGTAAATCGCAACACATCCGACATTGGAGAGGGAGGTGCTGCAGAGTGCGGTTTCGTAATTAAGATGCACAATGGACGCGCTTTCTTCGAATATTCTATTGATGACATCACAGGCGACATCTCCGTCCTTGCTAACAAAATTATTGAGGCAGTTAAGGTTGAAGAATCTCTTATTGAAAAAGAAATATCCGTTTCCGTTCCCGCTGACGAGCCAATGGTTAAATCATTCTCCCGTGAGTGCGATTTTGACAGCTTCTCCGATGAAGAATTGCTCTCAAAATGCGTCGAGATAAGAGATGCTATTCTTCAGAAGAGCGACAAGCTCCTCAACGCTATGGTTGCGGTTATGCCTTTTACGGTTTCAAAGCTCTTTATTTCCAAAAATCGCGAACTCGACCAGTTCTATTCTTGGGTTAACGTAATGGCTGTTGGCGTTTATCGTGACGGTGAAAAGATGGTTATGGCGCGCGAGGGTACATATTCAAACCTTATGAAAGAGGCTCTTGACGAAATGCCCTCTCACATTGATGCGCTCGTTCACAAGTGTGAAAAGCTTGCTACGGCAAAACCAATCGTTCCGGGTGTTTATGACGTTATCACAGACCCATCAATTTCGGGACTTATCGCACACGAGGCATTCGGTCACGGCGTTGAAATGGACCAATTCGTTAAGGACAGAGCGCTCGCTAAATACTACGTTGGCGACTACGTTGCTTCTCCGATTTGCAACATGCGTGACGGTGCAAGTGCAACGTTCTCAACTGCGTCTTATTTCTTTGACGATGACGGCGTTTTGGCTCACGATACACAGATTATCAAGGACGGAATTCTCGTTGCAGGTATTTCTGACCTCGTTTCCGCAACCGAGCTTGGCACAGAGCCCACGGGCAACGGCAGACGTCAATCTTATAAGAGAAAGGCATATTCAAGAATGACAAACACATTCTTCTGCCCCGGAAATGACAAGCTTGAAGATATGATTGCATCAATCAAGCACGGATATATGCTTTTTGAAACGAACAACGGTATGGAAGACCCTAAAAACTGGCAAATCCAATGCACCGCTGAATACGGAATTGAAATCGTTGACGGAAAACTCACCGACAACTATGTTTCTCCCGTTGTTATGAGTGGTAGTGTACCCGAATTGCTCAAATCCATTTCAATGGTTTCCGACGATTTTAAAATCATCGGCTCGGGCTCCTGCGGTAAAGGATACAAGGAATGGGTGCGCGTTTCCGACGGTGGACCTGCATTGAAAGTGAGGGTGAAATTGGCATGATGAACAGAGTTATTAGCATACTTAAAAATACAAACGGCATCTCCGATTGGAGAATACTTGACGTGAGAACGGAGTCAACAGAGCTTTTCTTCGTTCACAAGAATCTTGAAACAGTAAGAAGTACTGATACAAATGACATTAAAGTAACTGTTTACGTTGCGCACGACGAAAAACTCGGCGAAGCTACTTTCTCGGTTTATTCATCTTATGATGAAGCTAAGATTATAGAAGAAATCGAAAAAGCAAAGAAAAAGGCGAATATTATTGCAAATCAAGTATATTCTCTCCCCGAAAACGAACAGGGCGAGTATGTTTCTGCATCTAATTTTGCAAATTACAAACCACACGAGCTTGCTTCTCTCATATCCAAGGCGTGTTTTGAAGCAGATTGTGTTGAGGGTGGCTCAATAAACGCACTTGAAATCTTCGTTTATAAGGATGTTGTTTCCGTTAAGAATAGCCGTGGAATTGACAAAACACAGGTTAAATATCGCGCAATGGTTGAGGCGATTCCTACATTCAACGGTGCAGAAAGCGTTGAGCTTTATGAGCAGTATAATTTCACAGAGTTCGATCATAAGCTTGTCGTGGAAGAAATCGCAAAGAAAATGCGCGAGGTTAAGGATAGATATGAGGCAAAAGTACCCGAAAATAAGCTTTCTTGTCCCGTAGTTCTTGATGCCCCCGAGCTTGATCAATTATTTAGCAATTTCATCGGCAATCTTAATTTCAGCATGGTTTATCAGCATTCAAATGCATTCTCGGTTGGAGATGATATTCAAAAAGACGCAAAGGGTGACCGTCTTACACTCACGATGCGTGGCGCAGTGAAGGGAAGCGTTTCTTCGTCCGCGTTTGATTCAGACGGTGTAACTTTAGTTGACAGAAAAATAATTGAGGATGGCAAAGCGGTTGCGCTCTATGGCGGAACAAGATTTGCACAATACCTTGGCGAAAGCGCTACCGGTAATCTTGGCTGTATGTCAGTTGAGTGCGGAACACTCACAGACGAAGCAAAGAAAGGCGCACCATATTTCCGTTGTGCTTCAATGTCAGGTCTTCAGGTTGATATTTATAATGACTATATTGGCGGTGAAGTTCGTCTTGGCTACTATTTCGACGGTGAAAAAGAAATTCCCGTTACAGGAATTTCAATTAGTGGTAAACTCAGCACAGCACTTGCGAATATGCGCATGTCCGACGAAGCCGTAACCTATGAAAGTTATAACGGTCCCAAATGCGCAATCTTCGAGGGAATTGAGATAGTTTAAAGAGATAAATTGGGATTTATCTATTAGTTACTTTTCTTTTATAACGGGTCGTCGGGGACGCCGACCCCTACTGCTTTGCGCTGATATTATTGGGGAAAGCGCGAAGCTGATTAAAAGTTTTTTGCTTACTTTTTTTCAAAAAAGT
>JAZKZP010000029.1:0-6480 GCA_045612715.1 Eubacteriales bacterium | reverse complement strand
AGTTAAAATAATGATTTTTGTCATAGATAAGCCTCCTTTTATCATCGTTGTCATAATCATTGTATCATATCAATATAGATTTTGTCAATGTTTTTCATTATTTCTTCATTTTATACAAAATTGAGATAAGCAAAGCCTATACATTGGGATTTGTCGCTTACTTTTTTGAAAAAAAGTAAGCAAAAAACTTTTAATCAGCTTCGCGCTTTTCCCCGTAAAACAAGCACAAAGTTGTAGGGGTCGGCGTCCCCGACGACCCGTTATTCAACAAAACTAACTACCCGACAAATCAAAATTTGAAGTAATTTACAAATTGATAAAACTAAATATTGATATAATATTGACATTTTCAAAAAACTGTTCTATAATAAAGAGTAATGAATTTTTCTATATCGTAAAGATAGGAAAGGAAGAATAAAATGGCAGAATTTTTAAGTGCTAATGACAAAAGAACGTGCTATTGCGCACATTTAACAGAAGAATATATTGGCAAGGACGTTTGTGTAATGGGTTGGGTTCAGCGTCAGCGTGACCTTGGCGCACTCATTTTCATCGACCTTCGTGACAGAACAGGTATTGTTCAGCTCGCATTCGACGATACAACAGACAGAGAGATTTTTGATAAGGCATTCTCTTGCCGTGCTGAATACGTTGTATGCGCTCACGGTACTGTAAGATACAGAGGAGAGGGAGCAATCAATCCCAATCTCCCCACAGGTATGCTTGAGGTTTACGTTAAGGAGTTCAAAATCCTTTCTGTTGCCCAGACACCTCCCTTTGAAGTAAATGATAATAAAAAGGTTAAGGACGAAACAGCTCTCAAATACCGTTACGTTGACCTTCGTCGTCCCGAGCTTCAGAGAAATATCAAGATGCGCCATGACATCGCGCGTATCGCAAGAGAATACTATTACGAGAACGGTTTCTTTGAAATTGAAACCCCCATGATGATTAAGCCCACGCCTGAAGGTGCGCGTGACTACATCGTTCCTTCTCGTATTCATAAAGGCAGCTTCTATGCGCTTCCTCAGTCACCTCAGATTTACAAGCAGTTGCTTATGCTTTCAGGTTTTGACCGTTACATTCAGCTTGCTCGTTGCTTCCGTGACGAAGACCTTAGAGCTGACCGCCAACCCGAGTTTACACAGATTGACCTTGAAATGAGCTTTGCAACTCAGGAAGATATTATGTCTATGAACGAGGGCTTTATCAAGCGCGCGTTCAAAGAAACACTTGGTGTTGATATTCAGCTTCCTATGCAGAGAATGACTTATAATGAGGCGATGAATCGTTATGGTTCTGACAAGCCCGACACAAGATACGGAATGGAGATTATCGACATTTCCGAGGCTGTTAAGAGCAGCGAATTCGTAGTATTTAAGTCAGCTCTTGAAAACGGTGGAAGTGTTCGCGGTATCGTTGCTAAGGGTGCTGCGGCAACTCTCACAAGAAAAGAAATTGACAAACTCACAGAGCACGCAAAGGGAATTGGAGCAAAGGGTCTTGCTTACGTTCGTTGGGTAGATGAAGCTCCTAACTGTTCATTTGCTAAGTTTATGACCGAAGATGAGCTTAATGCAATCTACCAAACAGTTGGACTCCAGCAGGGCGACGTACTTCTTATATGCGCTGATAAGAATAAAGTTGTTCTTCCTACTCTCGGTGCACTTCGTCAGATCGTTGCAAGAAAGCTCGACCTTATTCCCACAGGAGTGTTCAACTTCTTGTGGATTACAGAATTCCCATTCTTTGAGTGGAACGAAGAAACAGAGCATTGGGACGCAATGCACCATCCCTTCACAATGCCTCTTGAGGAATGCTTGCCCTACCTTGAAAGCGATCCCGGTAAGGTTTATGCAAGATGCTATGATATGGTACTTAATGGTACAGAGCTTCTTTCCGGCTCAATCCGTATCACTGACTGGCAGTTGCAGGAAAAGATGTTCAAAGCGCTTGGCTTGACACCTGAAGAAATTGATGCCAAATTCGGCTTCCTTGTAGAAGCTTATAAATACGGCGCACCACCTCATGGTGGCTCCGGTATGGGTCTTGACCGTCTTGCAATGGTTATGACCGAGGCAGATAGTTTGCGTGACGTTATCGCGTTCCCGAAGGTACAGAATGCGAGCGAGCTTATGAGTAAATGTCCTGCTCCTCAAGACGATAAAACTCTTGCAGAGCTTGGTATTACACTTCTTGTTGAAGAAGAAAAATAATTTTAGAAAAACTATTTACAAATAATAAAAAATTGAGTATAATGCTTATATAAAGTCTATGACGAAGAAGAAACCGATTCTTTATCACACAGAGAGCGCGCCCATAGGTTGAAAGGTGCGTTGATAAAAACGGCTTGTGCGCTTCTGAGATTCTGTCAAGAAACGGGCGGACGTTCCTCGCGTTAAGAGGTAAGAGATGGGAGATATGAATTTTCTCTCAAGCAGAGTGGAACCGCGTTTTTTATGCCTCTGCACCCGTTGGGTGCAGAGGCTTTTTTACGGAGGCAATTATGATTAGAGTAATTGAGGATGTAAAAAATATTGTAAGTTCAATAAAAAATGAGATAAAAAACGATATTGAGGCAGTTCGAAAAAGAGATCCTGCATCGCGTGGAAAATTAGAGATTTTATTGACAAATCAAGGAGTTCACGCGATTTTATCTTATAGAGTTGCGCACCTGTTCTATATAAATAATTTCAAATTTATTGCAAAAATAATCAGCCAAATATCAAGATTTTTCACAGGAATTGAGATTCATCCTGCTTGCTTTATAGGTAAAAGTTTGCTTATTGATCACGGAAGTGGAGTGGTTATCGGCGAAACCGCAATAATCGGAGATGATTGCACTATATTTCACGGTGTAACTCTTGGCGGAGTAGGGAACGAAGCGGGAAAGCGCCATCCAACGCTTTATAACGGTGTTTTTGTTGGTGCAGGGGCAAAGATACTTGGCAATATAGAAATAGGAAATAATGCAAAAATAGGCGCAAACGCGGTGGTTCTTGTCGATGTTCCGGATGACGCAACAGCTGTTGGTGTGCCGGCAAGGATAATTAAATAAATTGGGATTTATGGGAAAGAAGTTAGTTAGAAAGGAATGATACTTTTTTCGAGAAAAAAGTATCCAAAAAAGCTTTTTAAAAGAGCTTCGTGGCAAGATTTTGCGTAAATACGCCGCGCATATTATGATGGAGTTATCTAAAGTATGATTGGCGCGCCTAGCAAATTGCTTGTCGTCTTACGACTCCATTTTGCTTCGCAAAAACGCAAATTGCCCATAATTATATACAACACATAACGATTTTCTCGCCATTTTAACAGGCTTCATCTTTCTTGGCTGACTTACCTCCGCCATTTGCTAACGCAAAACCGAAAGCGAAAATCTGTGATTTGCTAACTCAAATAATAGACATATAGCTATCAAAATCTATGTGCTCACATAAAGTAAATTTTAGAAAATTAATCCATTAGGATTGATTTTCGTAGTTTTGAAGTAAAATTCCAAGCGTCAAGCTCGCTTGTAAGATTGGAATTTTAATTCTAAACCGATAATTCCGTTAGGAATTTCGAAAATTTACGAACCATTAGCTCAAACCCATATATTGTTTTGCTCCGCTTTTTCAAAAGCGGAAGCCCAGCGGCTTGAGCGTTCCGAAACAAAACTAACTCCCCTATAAATCCCAATTTATCTTTTTCCCTGTTTTTTAAAGAACTCGTTCAAGATGGGCTTTTCAAGTGCTCGTTTAAAGCGGAAAAACAGATTTTTCTTATCCTTAATGGGAGGAACGAGAATCGCTCTCATTCCATTGAATTTGCCTGCGCACACGTCGGTGAAAATTTGGTCGCCAACGAATGCCGCGCTTTCCCTTTCGCCACCGATGGTTGCGAAAACCCTTTCGATATTGCGCTTTGCAAACGGTTTTCCGCTTTTGGCATAGGCGGGAGCGCCAATTTTTTTGTTAAATCGCTTGATTCTCTCGTCGCTTGAATTATTGGACACAAATGCATATCCAATTCCCGCTTTTGTGAGTGAATCGAGCCACGCGATATTTTCTTCACTCGGATCGGGCTGTTCATACGGAGCAAGCGTATTATCAACGTCCAAAAGGAGTGTTTTTATATTATTTTCAAGCAAAAATTCAGGCGTGATGTCGCTATATTTTTCAAAATAGAAATCGGGCGCAAAAAATTCGAACATAAAAATCTCCTTTCGATAAACATTATATTTATAATATCAAATTTCGCCCCGTTTTTCAAGGAGTTTTGCGAAATTTTGAATAAAAAGATTTATTTTTGTCCACAAAACCGAATTTTGAAAGCATTCACCAAAATAAGAGCATTCCTCGCACCGTGTGCGTCCGTGCGATAAATTGGGGGTTGTAGATGTGTTGAAAAAGTTAATTTGCTTTTATTTCGGGACGTCGAGGACGTCGTCCCCTACAATGACAGATTTGATTTTGTAGAAAAATTACAACCATATTGCTACGAAAACGGCTACAAATTTGCGAAATTTAATTTGCTAACCGTAGGGGTCGACGTCCTCGACGACCCAATATTCAACAAAACTAACCATATAAAACAAAAAAATCCAAGCCGACTGACTTGGATTTCTTATGGGGTGAGTGATGGGATTCGAACCCACGGCCTCCAGGGCCACAACCTGGCGCTATAACCAACTTAGCTACACCCACCATACACCGAGTGGACCAATGCTCGGTATGGCGTGCCTTGAGGGATTCGAACCCCCGACCTACTGCTTAGAAGGCAGTTGCTCTATCCAACTGAGCTAAAGGCACAAAATGGAGCGAGTGATGGGAATCGAACCCACGCGACCAGCTTGGAAGGCTGGAATTCTACCATTGAACTACACTCGCAAAATCGTTTATTAAATAACGCTTAATTATATTACCACAAAACACATTCAATGTCAAGAGTTTTTTTGGATTTTTTTTGGAATTTTATAAAAATATTTAAATCCCTCCGCCTTAATCTCCTAAAACATTGACACTGCGCTCCTTTTGTGCTATCATTGTTAAAAATACTCACGGAGGCAATTATGTTTAAATTTGAATATTTAGATAAAGAGCAGAAAAATGAATATCTTCCTATTCTATATGATTTATTGTATTCGAATATGAATGATATTGCGCCAACAGAGTTTGAGAAAAATGAATTCATAAAAGAGGTCGGAGAGGCTCTTGAAAAATCTCCCCGACAGATAATTCTTTGTTATTATAACGAAGAATTGGCAGGTTTTTTGATGTATTACACGCGCGAAAATATGATAATGATTGAGGAGCTTCAATTAGCAAAAAAATATCAACGAACACGCGCGTTGCATCGTCTTTGCAGGTTTATGATTGAAATTTTACCCCAAAATATTGAATTTATTGAGTCATTTGTCGATAAAAGAAATTTGAATTCCCTTTCCCTTCAACAAATGCTTGGATTAAAAATTGAAAACACAGTGAATCAAAATCTCCTTCACCTTCGTGGCGAAGCAAAGATTTTCAAAAGCAAAATCAGGTGATATTTCAATGTTAACTTTAAGCAATCTTTTTTTCTAAATTTCTTGCAAATCTATGAAAGATATGTTATAATACTATACTATATCACACTAAATAAAAAAGATTGGAATATTAAATAATGAAGAAAAAAATAAATAAATTCGGTGAGGCGTCTTGGATTATCGGCAATATTTTGTGCGCACTTGGGAACTGCTTCGCCGCTAAAAGTGCGTTTGGACTTGCGCCAATCGTCGCGCCTGCGTTTGTTCTCAACGCAAAATTAAGCTTTTTGACAGTTGGCTTTTGCGAATATTTTATTCAAGGCATTTTGCTTGCGCTCTGTTGCATTATAATCGGTAAATTCAAGGGTAAATTTATTGCAACGATTTGCAATATCATCTTCTATGGCGCGTGTTTTGACATTTTGAATTTCCTTTTATCATTCATCCAACCAACTAATTTGATTGCAAGAATTATTTGTGCCATCGTCGGAACAATTATCACTTGCTTTGCAGTTGCAATGATGCTCAGAACCTACATTCCACCGTCCGCGTACGAGATTTTCGTTAAGGAAATTGCCGAGGCAAAGGGATTTGATATGAATAAAACCAAGCTCATTTTTGATGCATCAATGCTCGGCTTGGCAATCGTATTGATGTTCGTTCTTCTCGGTGGCTTTCGATTTGAATATATTGGAGTTTTAACTGTAATCACGGCATTTTCGAACTCAATCCTCATTGCATTTTTCGGTAAGATTCTTGATAAAAATGTGGATTTTTCACCCGCGATTCCGAAGCTCTATGAAATACTTAATCCAAAATCAAAATAATGGAATTTTTCATTCCCTTTTAGCGCATAATAGTCTTGTACTATTGTGCGCCTTTTTGTTTTTTATCGGATAAATTGGGATTTATAGGGGAGTTAGAAAAAGTTAGTTTGTGTTTGGAACGGGAGGCGAAACGCCTCCCCTACAATG
>JAZKZP010000028.1:0-3008 GCA_045612715.1 Eubacteriales bacterium | reverse complement strand
CGAGGATACCCTCACTCGCTGCTTACAAGCGAGTTTGACGCATCTTCGTGGGGTATGCGAAACGGATTCGTGAAACGAGTTTCACGAGCCACTTCGAAATAGGACTGCATATATTTGGTGTAGTAAACCACACCAAATATATGCAGGAATATCGAAGCGGTCACAACGAGGCGGTCTTGAAAACCGTTAGGCCCAAAGCCACGGGGGTTCGAATCCCTCTTCCTGCGCCAAAAAATAAGGACATCCCTTGCGGGTGTCCTTTATTTTTTGCCTCAGTCAGAGGGGACGAACTCTCGTTCGCAAAGCGAAACGGGGAGTTCGCATACCGCAGGCACAGAGCAAATCCCGAGGAACAAAGCTTTCGCGGTATCTGCGTCGCGAGGAGATGTGAGCTTTAATTTATACCAAAGCGGAACGGTTAGCACAAATCTCACCCCGAGCAGCATACCCCTCTTCAAGAGAGGATTCTAACGCCCCTCTGCGAGTCTTGCGCTCGCAGAATGGGGTATTGCCGCTCGCGGTATTGTTTGCGGTAATTGTTCCGATTTGTACTAAGGTTAATTTTATCTGCTCGCCAGGCAAGATACCGACTCTGTCGGTATGCTGCATAGAGCCGTAGAGCGCGTAGCGAAGCGGCGCGAGAGTGTTAGAAAACAACTAAGTGTTGTTTTCCCTCGAGCGTGACCGAACCGCAGTGAGACCAAGCTCGCTTGTAAGCGGCAAGGCGAAAAATCTTCACCAAAGGTGAATATCCCTCTTCCTTTGCCACAGTCAGAGGCTCTCGAATACCCCTCTTCCAAGCCTGCACCAAAAGGAATATAACTAGAACATAGTTACGTTCTTTATTTTTATATTGACAAAGGCGAGCTTTTTACGGCTCGCCTTTATGATTGACTTTTACAAACAAATGAGTTATAATAGTTGTGCTTGAGGTATGTGGTGTTCGACATCTCAAGACTTGTTGCAAAGCGGAGGTAATATGTGCTTCATAGAAGCGTTTATATATTGCTTTGGGCGCCCGAAAGACACCGCGGGTTCCGCTTTGCTATGTAAAACTGGAAGGCGATTTGTCGACTTTTTTTATTTTATAGAGTAGACCGCCTCAACCCACATTTTTACAACTTCGTCAGTATAATAAGATTTCTTACCTTCGTGTACTATTTTGTTTCTTGTCCTTCTAAGATTGTGGAGAAGTTTGCAATTGGATGCATCTATAAGACGCATGTTTAGAGCCCTATTAATCATATCATTAAGGTCAATTTGCTCTTTAATATGAAGCTTTAGCCTTTTTTCCATTTGGAGATTGGCATTAACGATTACATATTCCAATTGATTAGACTCGATTTTTTTAAGTAGTTGTTGCTTTGTAACAGACTCGTTAATTTCTACATCACTAATATCTGTATTCTCTTGCTTGTTTAGAATCATCTGTTTCAAAATATTAGTCATCGCAATATTTCCGTCTATAATAGCACCAGCGGACAAGAGAACATCTTGAATATCGTATCTTTTTGGGAATTTCTCCAAGATGTTTTTAAGTCCTTTATTTAAACATTCTGTGTTGTTGCTAACGTTAACTGCGTAAACATAGAAGCGTATATCTTGAATATTGTTTTTTGATAAATACTCGGGTTCGATTTTATTTCGCTCATATTCGGGAAGCAATAAAAACGCCTCATAGTCATTAGCTGCAATTGTATCTGCAAAAGACAAAGCGTGCTCTTTCGCTAATTTGCATCTACGTTCGTGGTCGGAAATGGTGGTATCGTTTTTAATAGCTAAAATTCGCTTTTCCCATTTAGTTTCTTCAAACAAACATTCAATTTCAATCGAATCAGGAACAAAAGGGTTAAAGCCGTCAATTGAAATTTTATCTGCAATTGACTTATTAAAATCAACAAACATATTAGTATATTTTTCATCCAAATTAGAAATAGCAAGTTGTATAATATTTGAGGAGATAGTAATTACTTTGCCTTTTACAGTTTTATGTCCACCACAGTTTGTGTAATTTCTAATTAAATACGATGACGGAGAAATGGAATAATATACGTCATTACCTATTCTCCTACGTCTATCCAAATTATTGAAAATCTCTATCGTTTTGAAACTATCTTCCGCAAGTGAGTGTAAATATCTATCCAATAATTCATATCTTCCGGTACGATAAAGTTGTTCAACAATCACCTGTTCTAAAAAATAAAATTTCCCACATATCTCTCCCCTAACCCCGCTTATTTCATACACTTTTTTTGGGTCAAAAGGAACATAAGTACAAACGTATTCAATGACATTTGAAGGCACATTCTCATTGTTAAAAATGGTGTCTATGGTTTTTTCGCTAATCAAATACGCTGTACTTTCTTCGTATGTATGATATGTATGAGAATAATATGTTGTATTGGTGCGCTTATTATTAAGTTCGTTGTTTCCAACTGCGAAAGTTCTAAATTGAATTTGTTCTAAAAAATCTACACAGCCTGCTAAACAAGCAAACCTAACAAGCATATCAAAATGTCCAACGCATGCATAAAGTGCATCAACAAGAGGCGGTTTTCTTGTATAATCGGACATCACTTTTACACCTGCGCGAACACAGGCATTAAAGATTTTGAAACTTCCATTTTCTATGATAGCGAGTATAGGAGTTTTAACATCAGGTCTTGATTCTCTGGGGAAATCATCGAAATAAGTTTCTTTTTCATATCCATACTTCAAATAATTTTCAACATCATCACGCTGGATAAGATGGAACATTCGTTTTTTGGAGTCCATATCATCAAGACTGATAGTTGGTTCGTCCTTTTTGCCTGTCATAATATAATCGATACTTACATCAAAAATAGAAGCCAATACGGGAAGTTGAGTGATTTCGGGGAAACAGCCTTCGCTTTCCCACTTGCTAACGGCTTTATCGCTAACTACAAGCTTTTCCGCTAATTGAACTTGTGTCCAACCTTTTGCCTTTCTCAACTCTGCAATTGTTTTTCCAATGCTATGTGCCATAG
>JAZKZP010000027.1:0-12455 GCA_045612715.1 Eubacteriales bacterium | reverse complement strand
CACGTTCTACGTCAAGTTCAATGTCTAAATCTCGAATAGCAGATCTTGCAACACCTGCTTTTTCAACGGCAATATCAATAGCTTCTTTTCTGTTAACATTGTAGAAATTACCGTTTACATAATATCCGCAGGCGGAAAGTGCTAAGACCAAAATCAATACAAGTGATAAGAGTGTTAATTTCTTCATAGTATTCCTCCTGTGTTATTAAATTTAAAAATTAATTATTTGAAATAACGATTGTAAAGTCCCTCAAATGCCTTGCCGTGTCTTGCCTCGTCGCGGATTGTTGGTGCTTTGAAATATTTGCCACAAATCCAATTTTTATAAAAATTCATCTGTTACAAAATTGTAAAATTTGCGACAAATTTACTTTATTTTTACTGTAAATCTATTGACATCACAATTAACATGTAGTACAATAGATTGTAAATAGAAATTCATATATATATATATATATATAAACATGTATAAAAGCATGCGCAAAACAGATCAAGGAGGAAACTAAGTGAACGGCAAATTCAAAAAGACGATTGATATCGTTTCAAAAATTGCTTTGGGTGCGTTTGTTTTGCTCGTTGTTCTACTCGCGGGAGTGCGACTGATTGGACTTGAACCGCACATTGTACTTTCAGGCTCAATGGAGCCCGAGATTTTCACAGGATCACTTGTATATGTAAAGCCCATCTCGGTAGAAGAAGCCCAAAACTTGCGGGTCGGGGACACAATCACCTACCTTGCAGATAGCAGAGGTACAAAGGTCACCCACAAAATTTATGAGGTTGTCGGTCCTGCCTATGTGAAAAATCAATACGGTGAATACCTGCTCGACGAAAACGGACAACCCGTAGTTGCCAAAGATGATTTTGGAAATCCAATAATCATGTACACAACATATGGTATAAACAACAAAAACGGAAGCTCCGATACCGGTTACACACTTGACGGTCAGCTCGGAGTTGGAAATCTTGGCTCGTCCAACGTTTTCGGAAAACCTGTTTTTTCCATTCCATTCCTTGGCTACGTTGCAAGCTTTGTGCAAAATCCACCTGGGAAATACGTTGCCATTGCCATTTGTGCATTTTTGATTTTAACCACCTTGTTTGATGGTACACCAACAAAAAAGACCGACGAGCAGCAAGCGCCCACAAAGGAAGAGACTCCCACAGAGAGCGACAATGCCAACTGACGTTGAAAATAAAACGTCTTAAAAATATTTTGGAGTTGTGCCTAAAGGCTTACTCATAGATTGACAACAATTGAAGTGTTGTGAAAAGAGCACTTTAATATGCCAAACACATCCTAACAAAATTACTATGAAAGGAGAGAAAACTATGAACAAATTTTTAAAAGTAATTGCAATTGTTCTTTGTGCCGCAACACTTGTTGTTGCCTCAGTTGCAGCAACAGTTGCTTACTTGACAATGAAGACCCCTACTGTAGAAAACACATTTACATCGGGAAATATCGAAATCACTCTCGAACAGACATCGCAGTTGGATGGTTCTACTAAAATGGTACCCGGTCAGGAATTCACTGTGAATCCCAAGGTAACTGTAACTAAAGAAAGCGAAAGCTGCTATCTTTTCATAAAAATTGAAAAACCTGCTAATTTCAATACTTTCTTAAGTTACGCAGTAGCAGATGGTTGGACAGTGCTTGAGGACGGAAGTAACGTTTATTATCGCGTGGTTGATAACAACGGAGCAAATCAAGAATTTGATGTCATAGCGGGTAACACAATTACTGCTAAAAGCGAATGCACACAGGGTGACTATGATGGACTCACCGATGCATCATTAAATTTGAGCTTTACAGCTTACGCAGTTCAGAAAGTTGGCTTTGCTGATGCAAAGGCTGCCTGGGAGGAAGCTCAGAAATTGGACAATAGCAACACCTAAAATAACGGAGGTTAAAGGTTAATGAAAAAGAAAATTTTTATGATTACTCTTGCTGCTTGCTTGATTATTCTTTCAATCGCAAGCACATCTCTTGCATACTTCACTGATACAGATGCAAAATCAAACGTTTTCACAGCTGGTAATGTTGGTATTACATTGACATATGATGCCTACACTGAAGATGCTGCTAGATTGTATCCCGGCCAGACATATGGCAACTCCGCTACCATCAAAAACGATGGAACTGAAAAAGCTTATGTTGGCGCAATCATCAGATTGACTGTTCCCCAAGGCACAAGCTTTGAAAAAGTTTCTAGCATTTTCACAGGTCTTTCCAGCAACACAATAAAATATGTTCCAACTGAAACAGGTTACACTGTTTACGTTGTAGTTGAAACAGAATTAGCAATAGGAGCTACTGCCAATATCTTTACAGATATGGCTATCCCTGCTGCATGGGGCAACGCAGAAATGGCTTTGCTTAAAAACTTAAGTGTTAATATTACCGCTTATGCAACACAGACAGTTGGTTTCACCAACGCAGCTGAAGCTCTTAAAACAGCATTTGCTGATAACGGTTGGGAAAATTACCCTAACAACTAATCTAACGACTTAAATTATTCGATTAGATTATTAATAACAAGTGTAACTCAAGACACCTTGAGTTACACTTGCAGACAATTTGAGTGATGGTTGTAGCAAGGTTTGGTTAGGATGGCTACGCTACACCCACTCACCCATTAATACAAATTACTTTTCAAATCAAAAACAATTCTTACAAAATAAAAGCGAAGGAGGATAAAAAATGGACATCAATTTACAAGCACAATCAAACGAGCAAGAAGAATGCGCTATGGAAACAACAATAGTTGAAAAATATACACAATCAGATAAACGTATGATACGCTCACTCGTTAGTACCTTTGTGCTCTTGATTGCTGTCTTCGCTATCTTTGCTGCACAAACCTACGCGTTCTTTAACGATTCCTCTAATGCAGGGTCAAACATGATTATTTCAGGTTCAGTCGATATGTCGCTTATCGATGTAAACAACAACGGTAGCTTTGACTGGACTGCACAGCCTATAAAAATTATGCCCGCCAGCGTTTACACATACGGTGGCGTTGGTGTTAAAAATTCCGGAACTCTTCCAATTTACGTTCGAATCAAAGTCGAAAAAACAATTATTCAATCTGAAAGCGAAATATCCCCCGGTTGGGAACACCTCATTAGTTGCAATTTCATGGCAAATAATGATATGCTCCCCGAGGATCAAAGAGATCTTTGGGTATATCATGAGGGATATTATTACTATAGAATCGCACTTGCTCCCGGAGCGCAAACCACCTCTCTCTTTGATAAGGTGCTCTTTGCCCCTGAAATGGGTAACGAATTCCAAAACAGCTCAATTCAATTTAATGTAATCTGCCAATCGGTACAGGCAAGCGGCAATTCGCCCGACCCCACCACCGCTTGGGGATGGCCGAATGAAAACAGCTTATCACAGTAAGGAGGTTGTATGAAACGTATTTTTCAATTCTTAAACTCTGTTAAAAAACGCACACTCGTCCTCCTTGTTTCAGCAGCATTATTACTTTCCATAGCTGTTGGCACAACTATCGCATACATCATAACTAAAACAGACACTCACAACAACACCTTCGAGCCCCCCCTGTTAAATCTCCATCTAGAAGAAATTGATACCATTAAAAACGACGGTAATGTCCCCGTTTACGTGCGTGCTATTTCCATTGCAAACTGGCTCTCCACAGATGATGAGCACACTATTTCGTCAGACGTTCCCAAAATCAACGTGGATTTCGAGGTTGTGGAATTTAACGTCGACGGATGGTTTTTAGCCAGCGACGGTTTCTATTATTACACAAAGCCACTCGGTGCTAATGAGAGTGTTGCAATCTTCACCAAAATAGAGCAACTTAAAGAAAAGGAAGGATATGAGCTTCGTATTCAATTTCTCTCTTCCTCAATTCAGGCTAATCCCACAGATGCGGTGATGGAAGCATGGCCCGCCGTTCGAGTTAATGAAAACGGTGAGCTCGTCCGTGCCGATCAAAACAGTGATCCTGAAAATGCTACCACGCCATAAGGAGGTTCACAATGAAAATGACAATTAAATTATCTTCCTTGTTCTTGGCATTGATCATCATCTTTGAGGTCTTTACAATTGTTCCTGCTCCCATTTTTGCAGAGGATAATAGCAACCCAACCACAGAAACCACGCCAATAACACCCGATAACACGGAAAATTATATCGAAGGAAAAGTAAAAATTGATTGTGACGGTAGCAACAATGTTTCCCTTAATAAAGGCGAAAAGCTTTATGCATTCACCACACTTGATTCTTCACTTGATGAAGGCGCAAAATATTCTTGGGAAATTAAAACCGCCGAAAACAAATGGACAACAATCAGTGGTTACGTATTCCACTTCGCAGTAATTTCTGAAGCGCTTCTTCACAATGCGCTCAAAGTTAACGACACCGCAAGCATACGTTGTATCGTTACAATTAATGACGAAAAGTACGTCAGTGATATATTGGCAGTTACTCTTTCCACATCCGACAATCAAACAACTCCTGCTTCTCAAGAAGAAATGCAGGTTGCAGAAGAACCAAATATTGGTCTCTTCTCCTTGCGTGCAAATGCTGACACCCCAAGTTTAGCTAGCGACACCGAATCCGACGTATTCCAAATAGTTATTAACTATACATACCGTCACAATAATCCAGCTGAAAACCTTAAGAAGATTGACGGCCAGAATGCACACAACACGTTTACAGTTACTCTTCCTGAAAACGCTTACTACACAGGTACAGTATCCACACCTCTTGAAATCGGATATTTACCCTTTGTAAAGATTTCACAAGCACAATACGTTACAGGTGCTCCCCAAACCCCTGCAGAATTAGAAGCATATATACAAGCAAACAAAATTTCCTATGGTGTAGATGAACAAGGGGAACCTGTATATTATGTTCCAGCAAACAGTATTCAGTTTAACAACCAAACTGATAACATTACTGTTGACGTGTATTTTATTCCTCAGCTTGTTACTTATAGTGTTAAGATTTTCGAACAAAATCTTTATGACGACGAATACACCTTGGCAGCAACGATCACAAAGACAGGTATTGCAAACTCTCCCGTTGGCAAGGGACTTGATGAAAACCGTGTTGGTTTCTCCTCTCTTTACTACGATGACAAAGTTGGTATCGATGAAGATGGTTCATTCGTTGTAGAGCTTTATTACGATAGAATCTACTACCTTGTAGATTTTGACCTTAATGATAATAATGAAGCTTACGGTGTAACAAACCACTATGCTCGTTATAAAACAACCGTTGTTCTTCCCCCTGCTACACGCCCAGGCTATGCATTTATCAACTGGGAGTTGACATCAGTAAAGAACGATCTTAAAGATACCGAACAGGTAACTGATCATAGCTACCCCAAAACAGCTAACGGTGGATATATTATTCACTCAGTTGAGCACAACTTAGATTATAAAGCAAATTGGGAGGTTGGTAAAACATCCTACACAGTTATTTACTGGCTTGAAAATGCCGACGATGACAGTTTTACACTTGATAGCTTCAAAACCGTAACCGATATAACTCCGGGCACGGTTGTAAGTGCTACAGATGACCTTGCCATTGACGACAAAAGCTGCTTTACGTTCAACGCAGACCTTTCTGATAAGAACGTTGTAGTTTCCTCTGACGGTACAACAGCTATAAACGTTTATTACCTTAGAAAATACTACACAATGACATTCAATGGCAACTCCGAGTGTATCACCAAAGAACACACGCATACCGACGAGTGCAAGGTATCTAACTGTGGAATTGAAGCCCACGTGCACACCGACAAATGCGGTAATGCAGAATTGATTTGTAACAAAGAAGAACATAATCACGTGGGTGAATGTTGTACAATAATCGAACACGTACACGATTCAAGCTGTTGTAGTGTTCCATATCACGTTCATGGTACTGGTGCTAACAGTGACTGTACAAAGCCCGAGCATCCCCTCCACCACGACACCTGCTTCTCACGTAATACACTCAAGGAAGCAACTTCACTTACAAACACAAGCCAAAAGAATGCATACACTGCATTGCAGAACCTAATTAAAGGTCCTTTGAACGGTTACGTTTACCGTATCAGAACAAGTAGAAATGGTACAATTTACAACTTCTTGTTCGTTCACAATCAGTGGTTCTATCTTGGTACAAGAAATAACTACAACGGTGTTTCAGCTTCAGGAATTGCTGACCCCGCATCCGCGGCTAACTCTTATTCCTCATCCGAGGCGACCGCTATCTGCGGATATGAGATACATAGTCACGGCGACGGAAATTGTACTTGTAAAATAACAGAACACGATCACACAACAGGATGTACTTGTCAAGAAACTCGTCACGTTCACGGAGAAGGCGATTGTAACTACAATTGTAATAAGGAACAACACCGTCACATCATTAGCTGTTATAAACACAACTGTGGTAAGACAGCACACACACATGGTGGTGACTGCCGAAGAGCTTGCCAGCTTGTAGAACACACGCACAATACCAATTGTCAGACAAAACAGACACAGAATTTCTTGCAATTCAAGGCAAAATATGATGCCGATATATCAAAAATATGGGCAAGCATTGAAGCTCTTGAAAAAAAAGGAAATTTATCTGAAGGTGTACGTTGGAAGGATTCTAACAGTGCGTACTTCAGCCAAGTTCTTGTTTACGTTCCCTTTATGCCTCCTGCGAATATCACATTTAAATCAGATGCAGGAACTGCATCTAAACCTTACACAATTAATTACTATCTCGAATCCCTCGGCGCAACTGATATTCCATACAAAAACAAATACTTTGATTTAAATAACTCAATTGGTGCAAACTACAACTATTTGACTCCCGACGAAGACTTCTTCGATATTCGTGGATTCACACAGTTCGAGTCAAATCCCGCTGAATCCGGCGGTCAAATCAAGGACACAACCGACTACGTGGTTGATCTTTATTATTCGAGAAATGAGTATAAGCTGGAATTTGTCAGCTTGGGTACAACAATCTCCGCTCAGACACAGGTTTTGAAATATCAGCAGCCCATCGGTGCTTCATATGAGCTTATGGCAGAGGATGTTCCCTATCCGTCAACTAAGGAAAAGGGCGCAATCCAATTCGTTGGTTGGTATTTAACCCCTAACTGCGCTGACGGAACTGAATTTGTCTTTGACGGCAGTACAACAATGCCCGTCGGTGGACTTGTTCTTTACGCTAAATGGGAGGCATGCTCCTATACGGCAAAAATATATACTGACAAGACAAAAACTACACTTTTTGATTCTCAGACAGTTTTATTTGACTCATTTATTGACGAGCCCAACTACTTACACATTCAGCACCCCGACTTAGGTGGCAATAATCCCGGTGGTCTCCCCGGCAATCAGCACCCCAACATTGACGATGAGGATCATAAAATCTTCACGGGTTGGTATTACCTTGTTGACGGTCAGCCCGTACGATTCGACTTTAACACCATGTCCGTTAAGTTCGATATGGAGCTCTATGCTGGTTGGACCACTCGTACTCCCGTACCATATAAAGTTCGTTACGTTATCTGGGATGGACAGCAATACATAGACATCGCTGATCCTACTAGCGGTATGTCCTTGGCAGGTATTACTAAGACCTTTATCGCAAAGGTTGGTGAAGAACTCTACGATAAGAGTGCCGAAGACCCCAACAACATAGACCTTAGCAAAAACTACAGGGTTAGATGCTTCCCTGATCTTAGATCACATACCGTGGTAATGGGTGAAAATAAAGACGAAACAACCGAATTTCTTTTCGTTTACTCATACATGGACGTGATCGAATATGAAGTCAAACACAAGTTTACTGATACAATACCCGATAATTCAACGAATAATCTTACGGTATTTGAATCAATTTTGGGTGTTGGCAACAACACGATTACTTTAACCATGACTCACAAAATTGAAGGTGAAGAAATCAAAAACCAAGCTGCAAGTGTTGCAGTATCCTTCCGCGAAGGTATTACAAAGGATAACATCGTAAAGGCAGTAAAGACGCAGTACGCCAAGGATTTAACAGATGAGCAAGCCAAAACAATTTGGGAAACTGTTATCAATATGTCCCCTAACTATTTTATTCAGGACCTTATTCTAACAACGGATAACGACCAAAATAATGCTACATTCCAATGGACAGATAGCCAGGGGCAGGCGCTTTATCAGATAATATATTACATTGAATCTATTGATGGGACAGAATATGTGATTAGCAAGTCACAGCAAGCATTGGTAAACAAAGGCACGGAAATTGATGCAACTAAAGACGGATTGATTATTAATATTGACCGTTTCGAATTCGACTCAACCAATCCTCTCAATATTACAAATGGCGAAGCTATCGCGACAACAGTTAACCCTGACGGTACTCTTGCAAAAGGTCTTGTACTGAAATTGTATTACAAACGTAAAGAATTTCAGTACAGAGTAAGATATTACAAAGAAGGTACAATAGATGACATTGCAGATGAGGTTATTTCTACAGCCAAGTATGAAAGTACCATTTTCGTTAGTGACGTTGCAAAAACAATCGAGGGTTATACTCTTACTAATCCTAACGATAAACTCGTTATTGGTGATAACGAAAACCAGGTAATCATCTGCAAATATCAAGGCCTTGAAGTAAATTATCTATATCAGATAATGGGTAATATGGGTGGTACAATTGAAGAGCCTACTGATACAGTAAAAATTGGCAGTGAACCTTCTGTTAAGACACTCGAGATTTGGAATGAGGGCTACTTCCTCAACGCATGGTATTATTCCGTCGGAAATGGTGAGCTTCAACCTGTTCCTGAAGATTGGCTTCAAAATAATACCACCATTAAACCTGAAACCCCTAAAGTAGAGTGGGCAGGCAAAACCATTTACATCTACGCAGAGGTTCTTCCCACCACAAGACGCTTCAGTGTTGAAGGCTTTGAAACAAGCGAAAATGACCCTCAGGCGTTCGTGTTCCGCCTACAAGGTAAGGCGGGAACTGCCACAGCAGGCATTGACGTTACATTTACCATCTTCGATATAGGTTATTTGGACATAGAGAAACTTCCCTACGGTGACTACACGTTAACAACCTTGCATTGGGCATGGCGACTCGGACACCCTGAGGAGGTAATCTTCAACGGAGCACATTTTAATGCTACATCGGGCACAGTAACTCTCAAGCTAGACAATGCTGGTGACGTTATAATTAAGTACCCATCAACATTTAGTGAAAAATGGCTCTCAGACGATGCATCGGGCATTGTTCCGCTGGAACCTAAAAATAATCAACAACAACGTTAAAACGCGTTGCCGATTTTACAAAAACTAATAAGCACCGCCACTTCTAACCAACAGGTTTCGAAGCAACGGTGCTTATTTTGTTTTTAATATATTAAAATCGGGCAGAGCTCTTCAGCTCTGCTCTTTTCTATATTGCTTTATTAATCAAAAAATCTTTTATAAGCACCCTCGAAAGCCATACCATGTCGAGCTTCGTCGCGGATTGTTGATGTATTAAAACATCATTAAAGGTTTGTGAAACAAGGATTTCTTAAAAAGGAATAACCTATTGAAATATGAAATGTTCCATAAAAATACCATTAACTTAAGTGATTCAATTCATTTAATAGCAAAGGAAGTGAAATCATGTCGTAAATCTTGGTGTTGTATTGATTTGCTAATCCTGATGATTTTAATAAATCACAAAACGCCTTATCTGTAACTGCATAGTCTACAAACGGAAGATAAGCAGATGCCCAAGTTATATCAAGATTATCACTCGGTTTTACTTTGTTGGGTCGTTGTATTAATTTTGCAAATAGAACTGATCTGATACTAAGACCTTCAAGTTCTTTAATCAATGTTTCAGTAACTTTGTTTGGTTTATTTTGCTGATTTTCTTTGTTTTCCATACTTATCTCAACTTTCTATCTAAAATTATTTTAATGATAACAGAGCACAAATTATTATCATTCATATAATTTAGCAAATATATTTGATGCGTTATATTTAACAATTTCAAGCTTCCATTTATAGCAATTCCAGTTTTACTCTCAAAACGAAGGTAAGTAGAAAGAAATTCCATAAAAATTCCACAAAAGCTCCAAAAAAACCAAAGAGGGCAGGACAAGTCCCACCCTCGCGGTTTGCACTTTTTTATTTTGCAGGAGATCTTTTTCACAAGGAAAAGGAACTTCCTTATGAAAAATTGAAAATGAAAAACTATGTAATAAATTTATTATTTATCAATCTCGAAATCGTAGATTCCGTATCCGAGATCGTTTTTAACTATGTCAACGTTAAGCTCAAACGCTACGCCATCGACTACGATATTCATTTCAAGCTCGTAATCTGCGCCGTCAACCTCACTTTCGTAAAGGGATGAAGAATAGTCCGTATATCTCTTTATTTCTATTCCCTTTTGAAAATCAACACCCGTTCTTTCTTCAATTCCGCTGAGATATTTTTCAACGTCAAACGGTCTTTCGGGATGTAAATAGGATTTTGCTTTTTCAAAATCACCGTTCTCTATTGCAAGAACAAAGGCTTCTGCGGTTTTCTTTGCATCATCCTTGCTTATAGCATTTTGACAAGCAAAGAGAGATAGACAGATCAAAATAGCCATTACTATTAAAAATATAGATTTAAGTTTTATAAAAATCACCTCTTTCGAATAATTTATAGTACGCAAAAAGCCATCGCTCAAGGCGATGGCTTTAGGTTACTTATCGCCTAAGTCATTTAATTTATTTTGTTAGTGAGTGTGTCCACCCTCGCCCTTATGCAAAATCTCACCCGTGGTTGAAACCACATAGGTCAAAGATTTGCCGTTTACCGTAACGTAGATGTTATAGCATGTTTGATTCTCATAAGTGCCCTCATGAACGTGAGGACTCACTGATTCTGCGGACGTTACTCCCAAATCTTCAAGCACAATTTGGAGTGCTTCATCTGAAGAAACTACTCCATTGTTACAAGTGAGTAAAATTACACCCACAATACACACAACGCATACCAAAACAAAAATCAATATTGCGCGTTTTGGATTGCCTTTGCTTTTTCTTCTTGAAGTTTTCATAATTAATTAGCCAAAGTATCTCTTGTAAAGTCCCTCGAATGCCTTGCCGTGTCTTGCCTCGTCGCGGATTTTTACATTTTATAATACATCAAAACCTCATTAAAGATTTGCAAAATAAGGGTTTCTTAACATGGAATAACATATATAAAAACGAAATATTCCATAAAAACACCAGTTTTAATTGCAACGTTTTTGCAAACAACCTTGATTTTGTGTTCGCGAAATTGATATTTATCGATATAATTTATTTATCAATCGTAAATGGAAGGGATAAACATGACGAAATCAAAAGGTGTTTTTCAATTATCTAATGGTATGTGGGGATTTAGATATGCCTATATACTCAATGGAAAACAAAAGGATATTAAACGAACCAAAGACGAAAAAGGAAATCCTCTTAAAACAGCAAAAGCAGCTTCTAAAGCACGAGAGGCAGCTATTATAGAAGTACATAGCGAATCATCAATAAAACCTATTAAGAAAAGAATGACCGTTGCCGAAATCTATAACGAGTATTGTAAGATGGGAAGGTCTGATAAAGCTTATGGTACAAAGAGGAAACAAGATAGTCTGTGGAATAATCATATATCAAAAAGATTTGGCGATAGGCTTATAGAATATATAAGTGTGTCCGAGATAAACGATTATTTGGCTTTGCTTTATTATCAGGAAGATAGAGCATATAAATATGTAGAATCATTCCTTAAAATGTTTTATCTTATATTCGGACAAGCTTATTCTAGAAACTATATCGATGTTGATAAATATAACACATTTTGTGTAAATAAAAACACTAAAATTCATATGCCCAAGATGAAGGCTGACGAGGATGAAGAAATTGTTTCATTTAGTGTTGAAGATACAAATGCGCTTGATACTTATTTCAAAGATACCAATGTTGAAACTGCTTATTTACTTGGCAGATATTGTGGTTTGCGCATTAATGAATGCTATGGATTAAAGTGGGATAACATTGATTTTGATAATAATTGTATTCATATAGAACAACAAATGCAATATCAAGATGGATTAATAATATTATGCCCACTGAAAACAAAGAACGCAAAACGAACTTTATATATGAATTCTAAATTAAAAAATCATTTGCTTGTTGTTAAATCAATAATTGATGAAGCTGAAACAAATAATTTTAAAGTTCGTCAACAAAACCAAACTATGATAACTGATATGGACGGAAAGTTGATATCTTCCTTGTGCCTCGTTAATTCGTTACCTAATGGAAAAATTCAAACTGTCAACTCAATGAAATTCCATTCTAAAAAGATTAAAGAGACCCTAAATATCCATTTTAAATATCACTATCTTCGTCATACATATGGAACTAGACTTGCAGAACAAAACATACCCTCTCACT
>JAZKZP010000026.1:0-4961 GCA_045612715.1 Eubacteriales bacterium | reverse complement strand
TGTTAGTTTTGTTGAATAACGGGTCGTCGGGGACGCCGACCCCTACAACTTTGTGCTTGTTTTACGGGGAAAAGCGCGAAGCTGATTAAAAGTTTTTTGCTTACTTTTTTTCAAAAAAGTAAGCGATAAATCCCAATTTATGCCTGTCCTATCAAAAATCAAACAAGCATAGTTCTAAAAGCAAAAAAGTATTCATAGAATTAACCGAAGTATAATCTGGAGGTTAAATATGAGCGAACATTCAATTTATAAAGATATTGCGCAGAGAACAGGGGGTGACATCTACATTGGTGTTGTGGGACCCGTGAGAAGTGGAAAATCCACATTCATTAAGAGATTTATGGAGTCCTTGGTGCTTCCCAACATAAAAGAGGGCTATGACCGTGATCGAGCACGTGACGAGCTTCCTCAAAGTGCGGGAGGTAAAACGGTAATGACTACCGAGCCGAAGTTCATTCCCGACAATGCGGTGACTATTGATATGGGAGAGGGAGCTTCAATGCAGGTGAAAATGATAGACTGTGTCGGATATATCGTTCCCGATGCACTTGGAACTGTTGAAGAGGGTCAACCGAGAATGGTGCGCACACCATGGCAAAAAGAACCGATGCCGTTTGTTGAAGCTGCTGAACTTGGCACAAAGAAGGTTATCACAGATCATTCTACTATTGGAATGCTAATAACAACCGATGGTACTATTGGTGAAATTCCTCGTGAGAGCTACGTTGACGCAGAAGAGCGAGTTGTTAAAGAATTAAAAGCGATGGGGAAACCATTTGCGATGATACTAAACTCCTCCAATCCATCCAATGAAAAAAGCATTGCACTTGCATACGAGTTGGAAGAGAAATACGGTGCACCCGTGGCACTTGTTAACTGTCTTGAACTTGATGGTGAGGATATTCGTCATATTTTGGAGATGATTTTATGCGAATTTCCCGTGAGTGAAATAAGAGTTGCGCTTCCCGAATGGATGCAGGCACTTGAGGACAGCCATCCCGTGAAAAGCTCAATCAGGGATAGTGTCTTAAAATGCGCGCGTGACGTTGAAAAGATGGGGCAGGTCAAAGATGCTTTCGCTACACTTTCTAAGAACGAATATATTGACAAATTCGCTTTTGATAGCATTGATTATGGTTGTGGGCACGCAAAAATATCGGTTTCTTGCGAAAAGTCGCTGTATTTTAAGGTGTTAAGTGAGCTTACGGGATTTGAAATAGAATCAGAAGAGCAACTTGTTAGGATGTTAAGGGAATATTCCGAGAAAAAGAGTGAATTTGATCGCGTTGCAGAAGCGCTCTCTGATGCCGACGAAAAGGGATATGGAATTGTTATGCCCGACGCGTCAAAACTTCGTCTTGAAGAGCCTGAAATTGTAAAGAGGGCAGGGGGCTATGGAGTTAAGCTCCGTGCGAGCGCGCAGTCTATTCACATGATTCGTGCGAATATCGAAACCGAGATTAATCCAATCGTTGGAAGCGAGGAGCAGAGCGAGGACCTTGTGAAATATCTGCTTGAAGAATTTGAAGAAGACCCGAAGAAAATTTGGGATTCGAATATGTTTGGCAAATCTTTGTATGAACTTATGAACGAAGGACTTCACACGAAGCTCGATCATATTCCAGACGAATCACGCAATAAACTCTCCGAAACCTTGGAGCGCATTATCAACGAGGGATCAAACGGTCTTATTTGTATTATTTTATAAAAAATCCCCCAAGCGATTTCGCTTGGGGGTAATTTTCATTAATTAAGTTTATTTCGTATAATATTCATCCTCTTTATAATTTAATAAATAGTTTATTTATATTCATTTTAGTCCCCTCTTTCATTTAAATTCTTTGCTTGATAAAATAACTTTGTCACCGTCTCTTTGATAAAAAATTGTTGCTAACGATCCACCCATTATTAATTTACCCGGATAGTGTGTTGTCGATGTTCTAAAAACTATGTGCCCCTCTTCTTTGGTAAATAATTCTTTCGGAATGGTAATATCTTCTGAATGGTTAAAATCATAACGCAATTTAGTATGCTTCTCGCCATTTTTTTCATATTCGATATATGTACGTTCTACATGATACTTAATTGATGTCCATTCTTCTTCAACATGTCGTATTAAATACTCAACACCTTCATCATTATAAAAATAGAGATCAAAGTGTGGAACGGTCATAGTTGCTACATCTGTATGTATACTACCATCTGTTTTTAAAGAAAATGATTCTCCGTAATAAAAGGTCAAAGTAACATCATCAATGTCAAACTCGGTTTTATTGCTTTTATATGCAGATTTTCCAGGATTCTCCCATAACGGATACAACAATTCAAATTCAAATCCGTATTCAAGACCAGATACCTTATCTTTACTATCATTGGTTGTTGTATCCCAACCTTCAATACATCCTGAAAGATTTACCGCACTCGCAAGCAAAAGAATGAGGAGCATCACCCTTGCGACAAGTTTGATTTTTGTGTTTGAATTTTTCATAGTAATTTCTCCTTTTTAATTATTTGCGAAGTTTTGCAAGACTTCGCTTAACTTTTCAAAAAGCTTTCCTAAATCCTTCTAATTTTAATATAACATCAAGCATATAAAAAAACAATATGTTTTTCTAAAAAAATATAATTTTGTGAAATATCAACAATTTGTTTTTTTTTGAGGTTGTACATTATAGATATAAAAAACACCCCGTGAAATCACGATGGGCAAAATCATAAAAATTGGGTCTTGACAAATCAATTTCCATATAGTATAATGATATGGAATAAAATCGTAGGAAGCGACTGCTTTTGTGTTGGCGAATTTTACTCCGCCCGCATGATTGCAGCTTTTTTTGTGCAAAAAAACATATCTTTATACATTATTAAAGGAGAAAAATAATGAGATACGACGTCATAATCGTTGGTGCAGGCCCCGGTGGTATTTTTACAGCTTTCGAGCTTGCAAAACAGAATAGTGACCTCAAAATTGCAGTTTTTGAGGCAGGTTTCCCCCTTAACAAAAGACATTGTCCCATTGATGGAAAGAAGATAAAATCTTGCATCGGTTGTAAGACTTGCTCTATTATGAGTGGTTTCGGTGGCGCAGGTGCGTTCTCTGACGGTAAATACAACATTACAAACAACTTCGGTGGCACACTTCACGAATACATCGGCAAGGCGCGTGCAACCGAGCTTATGCACTATGTTGACGATATCAATATGGCTTACGGTGGAGAGGGAACAAAACTCTATTCTACTGCTAATTCCAAGTTCAAGAAGCTCTGCCTTCAGAATAAGCTCAATCTTCTTGATGCGTCCGTTCGTCACCTTGGAACAGATAAGAACTATATCGTTCTTGGAAATATTTATGACGAGCTTAAAAACAAGGTTGATTTCTATTTCAGCACACCTGTTTTGAAGCTTGAAATCATTGACGGTGGATATAAGGTAATCACTAAAAAGGCAGAATTTGAGTGCGACAAATGTGTTGTTTCTGTTGGTCGTATCGGCTCTAAATGGATGGAAACCGTATGTAAGGACCTTGGTCTCGAAAAGAAGTCAAACAGAGTTGACATCGGTGTTCGTGTTGAACTTCCTGCATCTGTTTTCTCACACCTTACTGACGAGCTTTACGAAAGTAAAATCGTTTATAGAACTGAAAAATTTGAAGACAATGTTCGTACATTCTGTATGAATCCTAAGGGAAGCGTTGTTAACGAAAATACAAACGGAATCGTTACTGTTAACGGTCACTCCTATGCTGACGAGGCACTTCAGACAGATAACACAAACTTTGCGCTTCTTGTTTCAAAGCACTTCACATCTCCCTTTGAAGATTCAAATGGATATGGCGAAAATATCGCACGCCTTTCAAATATGCTTGGTGGCGGTGTTATCGTTCAGCGTTTTGGCGACCTTGTAAGAGGTAGAAGAAGTAACGAAAAGAGAATTGAGGAGTGTACTGTTACTCCCACTCTTGCAGCGACTCCTGGTGACCTTTCCCTTGTTCTTCCCAAGAGAATTATGGATGGCATTATTGAAATGATTTATGCGCTTGATAAGATTGCTCCCGGTACTGCAAATGACGATACACTTCTTTACGGTGTTGAGGTTAAGTTCTATAATATGGAAGTTGCAGTTGACGAAAATCTTGAAAGTCAGCATAAGGGACTTTACATAATCGGCGACGGAAGTGGTATTACACACTCACTCTCTCACGCATCTGCAAGTGGAGTACATGTTGCACATCATATCCTTGGAATGGATCAATAATATAAAAGAAAAGCACCTCGTTTGAGGTGCTTTTTTACGTTGTTTTATATACTTGCTTGTATAACACAGACTTTATATTTTCGTATGTTTTTTCATCAATTTGAGATTTTGATGTCATAATATAGAGAGAAATTGGAGCTCTTCCTGACGAAATTGATGGTTGTATGTATGGATATGAGTTGAAAAACATTCCGTTTCGTTCGTAAAATGCGATTCTTCTGCGAGTTAGCTCGTCCTCGGGTGGCTCGACCTCAAGGCAGACGGTTTTGTTGGTGCTTGCTATAATTTCACGCAGAATTAGGGACCCCAAGCCCTTGTTTCGATACTCTGGCAGAGAGGCGAGATGTTCAATAAAGATGAAATCGTCAAAACACCAAACTGCCGCGATTGATATGAGTACACCATTTTCTTTGATACCAAGAACTTTATAATATTTGTTCTTAAATAGTTGTGCTTGTTCATCTTTGGGACGAAACTCGGTCAACGGAAAGCTTTTCTCCATTATTTCATAAATTTTGTCAAAATCATTAAAATTAAGTTGTTGTATCATGATTACCTTCTGTTAAGTAAATTGGGATTTATCGGGAAGTTAGTTTTATTTTGGGACGCTCAAGCCGCTGGGCTTCCGCTTTTGTAAAAGCGGGGCTAAAATATAGATGGGTTTGTGCGCATATTTCGTAAATTTTCGGAATTCCTAACGGAATTAT
>JAZKZP010000025.1:0-4003 GCA_045612715.1 Eubacteriales bacterium | reverse complement strand
CAAGCAATTTGCTAGGCGCGCCAATCATACTTTAGATAACTCCATCATAATATGCGCGGCGTATTTGCGCAAAATCTTGCCGCGAAGCTCTATTAAAAAGCTTTTTTGGATACTTTTTTCTCGAAAAAAGTATCATTCCTTTCTAACTAACTTCTTCTCGATAAATCCCCATTTATAACACAAAAGAGGGCTTGAAAGCCCTCTTTGTTTTTTATTTTTCTTTGTCAATCAATTCAATGAAATCTTTTGAAAGCTTTGCTTTATACATCTTGGGCGCATAGTTGATTATGTTCTCAAATCCTGCGCGCGCTTCTTCGAGGCGTCCGAGTTTGTAGAGAGAAACTGCACGATAGAAGCTAACGTTGATGTAGGTTAATTTATGATTTTGCTTTTTTGTGTTATTTTCAGCGATGTCGATGTCGCAAACATCAACCACATATTCATAATCGTCGTCTGCAAATGCATCGTATTTATCAAAAACAGTAAAATTGTTGAGAACGTACGCTATCTTGGGGTTTGCTGCCTTCAATTTTTCATATCTTTGAACAACGCCGGGAAGTTTGTCATATTCGCCACGTTCAAAATAAACGTACCCCTCACGATAGAGGTTGTTACATTTGTCAATAGGGTGGAATGTCTTTTGGTCGCTTGCTTTTACGTACGATAATATGTCGTCGTGCGCACCGATGGACATTTGAAGAAGGGTTTGGTGTCTTGCGGATTTTTTGAGTACTCCGAGTGCCATGATTTGGGCGAATTTTTCGGGGTCAAGATCCTCATAAATAACACTTTCAATGTCCGTTTCGCGCAATTTTTCAAAGGGGGCGCGAAGACTTACCCCAAGAACGATAACTCCGATTATAGCCACGAGAAAATTAATGCTCATCAAATATATTAAAGTGCCAAGGGCGATTGCGTAAAGAAGGGCAATAAGAGCGAATTTTATTCTATACGCGGAAACTATTTGTTTTGCTGTCTTGTTTTTCATTGTTTTTACCTCATTTAATCATTTTCTTTTAAAAGATTGCGAATCCAATCATCAAGATCAATAAGTGGATCTTGATTTGATTCATAAAAAATAAACTTTCCTTCGCGACGTGATTCGACCAGCTCTGCCTCACGCAAAACTGCGAGATGACGTGATATGGCGGGAGGGGAAATATCGAATCTTTCGGATATTTCTCCTGCGGTTTTGCCACCGTTTTTGAGCATTTTCAGTATTTCACGTCGGGTGGGATCACAAAGGGCCAGCAGTGTTTTTTGTATCATTTTATAACCTCGCAAAACAACTGTATTTAATACGAATTTCAAACAATTAACATTTAAGTTAATTGTTAAATGTATTATAACATAAACGAAATAATATGTCAATTATATAGTGGAAAAAATTTCTCAAAATTTCTCAAAAAATATCAAAAATAAGGATTGACGGCAAGAGATATTTGTTGTATAATCATTATCACAACCAAATTAATTTTGTGTTTTATTTCCTCCCTTTTTATTAAATGCGGAGTGTCTTTAAGAGGAATTTATGATAAAAATAAAATTTAAAGATTGGATGTATATGAACGCAGGAATTATCCTTATTGCCTGCGCAACATATTTCTTTTTGGTTCCCAATCAGTTTGTAACCGGTGGTATGACGGGTCTTGCGACCATTCTTGGATTCATAACTCCAATGAGCACATCAACGTGGCTTATTTGTCTTAATGTTTTTATGCTCATTATCGGATTTATCTTTCTTGGAAAGAAGACAGGCATATGGACGGTTTATTGTAGCTTGGGATATTCTTCAATCATGCTTCTTTTCGAGCAGATTATTCCCGTTAATCATCCTTTGACTGATGAATCCTTTATGGAACTTTGCGTAGGTATTCTTATTTATGCCGTGGGCACTGCAATCATATTCTATGCTGGTGCATCTAGCGGTGGTATGGATATTATGGCGCTTATAATTCAGAAATATGCTAAAGTGGATGTTGGCAGAGCAGTGCTTTTTGTTAATGTATTTATCGCTTGTGGCTCACTATTCGTTTTTCCCGGAATCGAGCGTGGAATTCTTTCGCTTGTGGGCTTGTTTGCTAACTCGTTTATCATTGATAGTGTTATTGATAATTTCCATTCCTGCAAATATTTTGTTGTTATTACCGATAAGACGGAGCTTGTGTCTGAATACATAATGAATGAGCTTCATCACGGTGTGACCATTACTGATGCTGTTGGTGCGTACACGCAGACAAAGAAGGGTATGATTCATACTGTATGCCGTAGATATGAGGCAATCAAGCTTCGCGCGGCTATCAAGAAAATTGATGAAAACGCATTTATTGTTGTTACAACAAGTAGCGAAATCATCGGCAAGGGATTCAGAAGTGTTTAATTAGATATTAGTATAAAAGAGGAGCTTTTGCTCCTCTTTTTTGTTTGTGTGTTATGGTAAAGAAGTTAGTTAGAAAGGAATGATACTTTTTTCGAGAAAAAAGTATCCAAAAAAGCTTTTTAATAGAGCTTCGCGGCAAGATTTTGCGCAAATCGTGTTGCTTTTCTTTGCAAAGCAACACATAACGATTTTCTCGGTATTTTAACAGGCACCTCGAAAATCTCTGATTTGCTGATTTAAATAATAGACATATAACTATCAAAATCTATATGCTCACACAAAGTAAATTTTAGAAAATTAATCCATTAGGATTGATTTTCGTAGTTTAGAAATGAAATTCCAAGCGTCAAGCCTGCTTGTAAGATTGGAATTTTAATTCTAAACCGATAATTCGCTTGTGAATTATCGAAAATTTACGAAATATTTTCTCAAACCCATCTGTTGTTTTGCTCCGCTTTTTCAAAAGCGGAAGCCCAGCGGTTTGAGCGTCCCAAAACAAAACTAACTATTCGACAAATCAAAATTTGAATAGTAAAACTAAACGGCTACCCGAGGGTAGCCGTTAGGGTGGTTGTGTTTATTTTTTTAATATATTTATTGTTTCGATTTTTTGTTTTCGCGCGTAATTTACCGTTTGGTATGTTCCGCCTTCCAATCTTTCAAGGCAGGCGATGCACAAATCCGACCCGTCAACAAGCGCGCGATTACGAGCGAACATTGCTTCTCTTGAATAGTGTTCTTGAATGTAGGTGACACTCTCGGCACATTCTATGGTGTATTGATAAAGTCCTTTTTCGAAGGGTGAGAAATATTTATCCTGCGTTTTGCAGGGAAGGAAAAGGTGAAGCTTTATATGTGGATATTTGTTTTTTAATTTTAGAACCGTTAAAGCTGCGAGCGAGTCAAATCCTGTTGCGCCACCGGCACGAAAATCGGTAAAGCTTTCGTTTTCAATTAAGAATATGAGCTTTTCTTCAAGCTTTTGTGCCACCTTTTCAAGTGACATGGAATATATTTTTCTGTGTCCTGTAAAGCAACAAATTTTTGACATTTTTATCACCACCTTAAAAGGTATTTTAGCATAAAATTCTATAAAAGTCAACCACATAAAAATCTATATTTTATAAGAATAAATGATAGAAAAATTAAAAGTCATTTTTTTACAACAAGCGACAAAAATGTGTGGAAAACTCTATTTTTTGACAAGCAAACCTGTGGAAAACTCTGTGGAAACTGTGGAAAACATAGTAAAATCAAGATTTTTGTTTAAAAACAAACGATTGTTCTTGTGGAAAACTTTTTACATATAATTACAAGCTTGGCTTTTTCTATGGTTTGCTTTTTTGATAACTTGAGTAGAAAAATACAATTTGATTTTTAAGTTTTGATTTTGTACGTTTGGGGTTTGACAAGTATATAAATTGAAATCTAAATCTTATATATTTTGATTTGGCTGCCGAGCGTACCGTGTGTATTTGTTTTCAAATTTTGATTTGTGGGGATGTTTATATTTCATTTCAATAAAACTAACTTTTGTAGGGACCGGCGTCCTCGACGGTCCACAATAAAGGAAAAACATCAATTTTCGCGGCTTTGTGCAAACAAAATCAAATATTTTTATAA
>JAZKZP010000024.1:0-7695 GCA_045612715.1 Eubacteriales bacterium | reverse complement strand
CCTCGAAAATCTTTAATTTGCTAATTTAAATAATAGACATATAGCTATCAAAATCCATATGCTCACACAAAGTAAATTTTAGAAAATTAATCCATTGGGATTGATTTTCGTAGTTTTGAAGTAAAATTCCAAGCGTCAAGCTTGCTTGTAAGATTGGAATTTTAATTCTAAACCGATAATTCCGTTAGGGATTTCGAAAATTTACGAAATATTCGCACAAACCCATCTATAGTTTTGCTCCGCTTTTTCAAAAGCGGAAGCCCAGCGGCTTGAGCGTCTCGAAATAAACTAACTTCCCGATAAATCCCAATTTATCATTATTATTTCACTTAACAAAAAGGAACGAACACACGGTTCGTTCCTTTTGTATTAATTTAAAGCAAATCTGCAATATCGAGCACGAGCTTTTCGGTTTTTGCCCAGCCGATGCAGGGGTCGGTGATGGACTTTCCGAAAACACCGTCCTCGACCTTTTGTGAGCCGTCCTCAAGATAGCTTTCAATCATCAAGCCTTTAACAAGTGAATGAATATTCTTTGAGTGCTGGCGATTGTGGCAAACCTCTTTTGCAATTCTTATCTGCGCCTTATAATGCTTGCTCGAATTTGAATGAGAGCAGTCAACTATAACAGAGGGATTCTTTAGTCCCATTTTTACGTAATTATCGTAAAGGTGGGAGAGGTCCTCATAGTGATAGTTGGGGTGGCTTTCACCATTTTTATTTACATAACCACGAAGGATTGCGTGTGTATATGGATTTCCTGCACTTTCAACTTCCCAACCACGATATATGAACATATGAGATGACTGACCTGCTTTGATTGCATTCATCATAACTGAAATGTCACCCGAAGTGGGATTTTTCATACCAACGGGCACATCGATTCCACTTGCAAGCAAGCGGTGTTGCTGATTTTCAACCGAGCGAGCGCCAACTGTAACGTAAGTGAGAAGGTCTGAAATATAACGGTGATTTTCTGGGTAGAGCATCTCGTCCGCAGTTGAAAAGCCTGTTTCTTCCAACACTCTCATGTGAATTTGTCTGATTGCAAGGATACCTTTGAACATATCGGGTGGCTCTGCGGGATTCGGCTGATGAACAAGACCCTTATATCCTGCACCCGTGGTTCTCGGTTTACCTGTATAAACGCGGGGAACAATCATAATTTTATCCTGAACTTGTTCTGAAAGCTTTTTAAGGCGATGAACATATTCCATAACCGCATCCTCACGGTCTGCGGAGCAAGGACCTATTACAAGCAAGAATTTGTTGCTCTCACCTGTGAATATTTTTCTGATTTCATCATCGTTTTTAGCTTTTATAGCGGCAAGTTCATCGGAGAGAGGGAGCTCTTCCTTTACCTCTTGGGGTATTGGTAATTTTCTTTTAAAAATCATCTAATATACCTCGTTTTAGTTCTTAATAACATCAATTCCAACGCTTTGTAGCTTTTCAAAGAAGTCGGGGAAGCTCTTGTTAACTGCTTCAGCGCCTTCAATTTCACCACCGAAGATAGTGCAAAGGATTGCAAGCGCCATAACTACACGGTGGTCGTTGTGACCGTTAAGTACACCTGACGGACGATGGAATTCCTTGGGGAATACCACGATTTCATCCTCATTTACAGTAACTACAACACCGAATTTGCGAAGTTCCTCTGCCATAGCTTCACCACGGTCGCTTTCTTTAAGACGAAGACGGCGAGTTCCTGTGAATACACCGCCGTTATTTGCCGCTGCGAGTGCAAAAAGTATGGGACCGAGGTCTGGGCAGTCGGAAATATTAATTGAGGGAGTACCTCTTTTTATCATATCGAAATATTTTGAGAAAATTTTGTCACCCTGAACGGAATTTTCATCAAGTCCGTTAATAGTAACATCACCGCCAAGCACGTTGAGTGCCGCGAAGAATGCAGCATTAGAATAGTCACCCTCAACGCTATCAACAACGGGGCTATATTTCTGTCCGCCGGGGATGTAGAGTGTTCTTTCGTTCTTCCATTCAATTTTCATACCGAACTTTCTCATAACGTGAAGCGTGAGGTCTATGTAAGAATGGCTCTCAATGGGCTGAGTGATTGAAATTTGGCTGTCCTTTTTAAGAACGGGAAGGGCAAAGAGAAGACCGCTGACAAACTGGCTTGAGATATTACCCTGAACCTTGAAATTTCCTGCTTTAAGAGGACCTTCAAGAATAATTCTTTCTTTTTCCTTAACAAACATAAGGTCTTGTTCTTTACAAATACCTTGATATACTGAAAGGGGACGAGAAAGAAGTGTTTGTGTGCCATAGAATATACTCTTTTTACCTGTTAAGAGCGCAAGGGGAATAAAGAAACGAAGTGTAGCACCACTCTCGCGGCAGAAAAATTCTTGAATCTGCTTGTTTTTCTTTACCTCACGTCCTGTGATTTCAAGAACGTCACCTGTGTGCTTATATTGTACACCAATCGCAGCAAGACAGTCAAGAGTCGCCTGAACGTCCTCGGAGTTATTTATGCCTGTAATTGTACTTTTAGCATTGGCAAGACCACCGCAGATAAGCATTCTGTGTGCCACACTTTTTGAGGGTGGTGCGATGATTGTTCCATATGCCTTTCCTCTTTTTATTGTAACGTTCATTTGTTTTCCTCCTGAATGTATTGTATCAATTCATCAATGGCTAAAAGATAGCCGTCAGTTCCTTTTCCTGAAATTGTTTTAATGCAAGCTGCCCTAATATAGCTTACCTGTCTGAAATCCTCGCGAGAGGATACATCCGAAATATGCACCTCAACGGTTGGTATCATAACTGATTTTACAGCATCTAAAAGTGCTATACTCGTATGAGTGTAGGCACCTGGATTTATTACTATTCCATCAAAATGCTCAAAATAGGCATTTTGAATAAAGTCAACAAGATCCCCCTCGTGATTTGATTGTTTGAAATCAACCTCACATTTGCCTTCAGCATAAGCTTTTATCTTATTTTTAAGGTCGATATATGTCTCGCGTCCGTAATGTTCTGGCTCACGAATACCGAGCATATTGAGATTAGGACCATTTATTACCAATATCTTCATTTTAAAAACTCCTCTATTATAAGATTTGCTTCTGCTTTTGGAGAAAGATTACCGTCTATTTGAACATCGCTTGCATTTATGTAAAGCTGATATCTTGCTTCGTAAAGTTTTTTTAGTGCTTCTTTTTTTGTTGCAAGGGGACGAGAGTCCGTGGGTGTGAGATTTTCTAAATCTCTATCTAAAAAATATAATCTGCCATTAGAATGAAGCGCATCCACGTTTTCTTCACGCAAAATGCAACCTCCACCTGTGGCGATAACTATACCATTTTTCTTTGAAATTTCTTTTGTTACCTTGGTTTCAATATCGCGGAATTCCTTTTCGGTGTGAGATTTAAAGAATTCTGCAATAGTGCAACCGATATGCTTTTCAATCTCGTCATCAAGGTCATAAAACTCGCGACCTAAATCATCGGCAATAATTTTGCCAATCGTAGTTTTGCCCGAGCTTGGCATACCGATAAGCACAATGTTTTCTTTTTGTTTTAATATTTTGTTATAAATTTCGTCTGTCTTATTTTCTTCAATTTTGATATCTATAAATAGTTCTATTGCATGCACCGCTTGAGAAACAAGCATATAAAGTCCGCCTTCTGCGTGGATACCTCTTTTTTGCGCATTAAGAACGATTTGCGTGCGAATTGGATTGTAAACTGCATCAAAAACTGCTTTTAAATTTGAAAATTTACCCGAATCGAGTGGGGAAGCATAAGGATTTGGATACATGCCTACAGGAGTTGCATTTATGATGATTTCAGCATCCGTATGTTTTGAACATGCTTCGTTATAGGTGATTGCACCTTCTTTTTCATCGCGCGAAACGAAAATTATTTCTCCTGCATCTAAATCTTTGCAAACAAGATTTGATGTGCGAGAAGTTCCGCCCGTGCCTAAAATAAGAACTTTTTTACCTGAAATATCAATATTTGAACGCAAAATTGTGTCACGCATACCGAAATAGTCGGTGTTGTAGCCACAGAGCTTTCCGTTTCTGTTAACAATAACGTTAACTGCTTGAAGCTTACTCGCTGAGTCGGAAACCTCATCAAGATAGGGAATAACCTCTTTTTTGTACGGTATAGTTACGTTTATGGCGCAGAAATCACGTTCTTGTAAGAAGTGAGCAAGCTCATCTCTTGGTATTTCACAAAGCTCATACTTGTAGTCGGCTATGGATTCGTGAATTTCCTTTGAAAAGCTGTGTGAAAGCTTTTCGCCTATGAGTCCGTATTGCATAGAGGTCTCCTTTCATGTGTTAAGCTAGTGCAAACAAAGTGCTATCTTTTATAACAAATAATCTGTTCCAAATCTGCTAACAAGCAAATCTGCAACGACTATAGCAGAGAGTGTTTCGGCAACAACACAAGCTCTTGGAATAATAGTTGAGTCGTGGCGACCACCGATTTCAAGTTCGGTATCTACTTTATCAATAAAGTTAACTGTTTTCTGCTTTCTTGAAATTGAAGATGTGGGCTTAACGGCACAACTGAATGTGATGGGCATGCCATTGCTTATACCACCATTAATACCACCGTTATGATTGCTTCGTGTGAGGATATTGCCGTTTTGGTCAACATAAAGTTCATCGTTCATCTGTGAACCGGTCATGTCTGCACATGCAAATCCTGAGCCAAATTCCACTCCCTTAACTGCGGGTATAGAGAACATAGCATGAGAAAGCATGCTTTCGATATTGTCAAACCACGGTTCTCCAACACCGGCAGGAACACCAACAATGGCTGTTTCCATAATGCCACCGGTACTATCATTTTGTGCTTTAATGTTTAATGCACTTTCAATCATATTATCGGTCGCAACCTCATCAAGTATTGAAAATTTTGATGAGTGAAGGAATTTAATATCTTTTTCGTAATTATCAAATTTTCTATCGTCAACGCCTGCACATCTCTTGATATGCGTGCCAATATAAATACCTTTTTTCTCAAGTGCGGATTGAATGATTGCGCCTGCTGCAACAAGAGCAACTGTTACTCTGCCTGAAAAATGGCCACCACCACGGAAATCCTGATAGCCGTGGTATTTGCATTGCGCTGTATAGTCTGCGTGTCCTGGGCGTGCTATCGAGCTAAAAAGCTGATAGTCCGAGCTTTTTGTGTCACGATTGGGTATGACGATGCACAAGGGTGTGCCCGTTGTGTGCCCCTCGAAAACTCCGCTGATTATTTTATAGTCGTCGGTTTCTGCTCTTTTAGTGCAAATATGTGTTTTGGATCTTCTGCGCTCAAGCTGTCTGTCGATAAAATCATAGTCAATTTCGATGCCGGGAGTAAGTCCGTCGATGACAACTCCTATAGCATCTCCATGGCTTTCGCCGAAAAGGGTAACTTTAACGGCGCTGCCAAAAGTATTTTTCATTGAATGCCTCCAAAATTTTGGGGATTTATATAATCCCTGATATTTTCAATAGGTAATTTTCTAAGTTCTGCCTTACCTATTTCGTTTACAAAAGTTATAGTGATAGAATTTCCGTCTGCCTTTTTGTCGCGGAGAATAAATTGATAAAGCTTATCCACATCTATTTTAGTTTCAAGTGGAAGTCCCATTTCATAAATTATTGGTAAAAGTCTTTCTCTAACACTTTCATCGCACATATAAAGCATACCAAGAGCCACCGCCTCACCGTGAATTAGAGGAGTGGTGCTTTCAATAGCATGACCTATTGTGTGACCGAAGTTGAGAATCTTTCTTTCGCCTTTTTCGTGAACGTCTCGCTCAACAATTCCTTTTTTGATTAGAATGGAGCGCAATATAACGTTTTCAATATCATTAAGATATTCGCCGCTTTCAAATGTTTTAAACAAATTTTCATCACTTGTTGTTGCCATTTTGAGAGATTCGGCAAGTCCTGCGCGTATTTGTCTAATATCAAGTGTCAAAAGTGTTTCTGGATCGATGAGTACACATTTTGGTTGATAGAAAGCGCCTACGATATTTTTGTATCCACCAAGGTCTATTGCCACCTTACCACCGATGGAGGAATCCACTTGAGAGAGAAGGGTGGTTGGTGCGTTGTAAAAGTCGATACCACGCATATATGATGCTGCCACAAACCCTGCAAGGTCACCGCAAACTCCACCACCAACTGCAACAACACAGTCCGTGCGGGTGAATTGATTTTGTGCCATGAAATTAAGTATTGCTTCAAAATTTGCAAAATTCTTGCTTGCTTCACCTTGTTCTATGGTATAAATGAAAGCCCCTTTGCATTTGCTTGCAATATTTTGTGGATAAGTACTTGGAACACCGCTATCCGTCAAGATAAGCACTTTTCTATTCAAATTAAGATATTCATTTGCTTTAGATAACACTCCACAGCCAAGAATAATATCGTAACTGTCCTTTTTAAGATTTACGCGAATTTTTTTGATATTGTCCTTTTCATAAAGAACGCCGCTCGATAATTCAGGATATAGCTCTGCCTGATATGAGCGGGAAATCTGCATATTGCTTTTCAAAAAGTCGATATAGTGCGCCTTAATGCTTTCGTTTTTTATAAAAGAAGAATGCTTTTGGATTATTTCTGCTTCTCTTGCTGCGTCGAAAATGGGCAGAGAATTCTCCGCCTTAAATTCTGCAACTTCTTTAACAGCTTCCATGCGTTCAGTGAAGAGTTCTGCCATTTTAGAATCAATGCTATTTATTTTTTCTCTTGCACATGAAAGCTTGTCCATAAATTGCTCCTTTTACAAAAATGTATAATTATCAATGATAACTTTTACTTATTTTACTCCTTTTGCTCAAAAAAGTCAATATGTTTTTTAAATAATTTTTAAAAATTATCATTGACAATTTTGATTTTTTTGTATATAATAAGATGGACAAACAATAGGAAGGTGATACCTATGGATAATAAATTTGCAAGAAAAACAATAAAAGAGAAGCTTATTTTGGCTGGTATAGATGAAATTGGTAACTGTGGCGTGGCAAACTTTTCGCTTCGTCAGGTTGCCGTTGCGTGTAATGTTTCGTGCGCAACACCCTATAACTATTTCAAAAATAAAGAGGGATTTGTTGTTGAAATAATTCAATATATCAAATATCAGTGGTCGCTTCTTAAAACTGAGATAAGTAAAATTTATAAAAATGACGAAAAACAGTTACTTATTGAACTTTGTGTTTTTTACATTAAGTTTTTGGTTGGTAATCCCAATTACCGTTCAATTATTATGCTTGATGATATTGCTGTTGATGATGAAAGTTATACTGACATTGAAAGTGCAAGAAACTTTATAGAGCTTGAGCTTGAGCATTATATGAAGATAAACAACGTTTCTGTGCGCGAGGCAAGAAGAAAGAGCTTTGTAATTCGTGCGATAGTTTTTGAGGCGACACTTCTTCTTGAGCGTGGTGACCTTGAAAACACACCCGAGAACTTTGATTTTATTCGTTATTGTATCGCAAGAGAACTTGCGCTTATTTAATTGAAAACAATCCAAACGGCGAGGGAAAACCTCGCCGTTTGTTTATGAGTGGTAAATTGGGATTTATAGGGTAGTTAGAAAAAGTTAGTTTGTGTTTGGAACGGGAGGCGAAACGCCTCCCCTACAATGTATAATATTGTCTATTCGTAGGGGAGGGGTCTCCCCTCCCGCAATTTGAATTCAAACTATCTCC
>JAZKZP010000023.1:0-24062 GCA_045612715.1 Eubacteriales bacterium | reverse complement strand
CGATTACGCCGATAGAACCAAGGCCATGGATATATGGGCTTGTTGTACCTTCAACAAGAACGAAACGAAGAATGCCAAGTTATTCACCGATCATAGCGATCTTTTCAACAAGAGAATCCTTAACAAGAGTAGCTGTACCATCGAAAGCTGTGTTAAGAAGAGCTTCAAGGTCAGCAGGCTTGTTATTGATGATTGTTCTAAGGAGACCCTTAACGAATTCCTTAAATGTATCGTTCTTAGCAACGAAGTCTGTTTCAGAGTTAACTTCAACCATAGCTGATACGTTACCGATTGTCATAATGTCAACGATACCTTCAGCAGCAATTCTGCTTTCTTTCTTAGCTGCAGTTGCAAGTCCCTTTTCACGAAGAATCTTAACTGCTGCATCGATGTCGCCGTCAGCTTCAACAAGAGCCTTCTTGCAGTCCATCATACCAAGTCCGGTCTTTGCACGCAAAGCCGCAACGTCTTTTGCTGTAATATTAGCCATTATTTTATCCTCACTTAATTTTTAAGATTAAAATTATTCTGCAACTTCTTCAGCAGCTACTTCTGTTGCTTCTTCAGCAACTGTCTGTTCGCCCTGTCTACCTTCGATAACAGCGTCAGCGATTACGGAAGAGATAAGCTTGATAGCGCGGATAGCGTCATCGTTACCGGGAATTACGTAATCAGCATCATCGGGGTCACAGTTTGTGTCAACGATAGCAACAACGGGAATACCGAGCTTCTTTGCTTCGAGAACTGCGTTTCTTTCCTTCTTGGGGTCAACAATGAAAATTGCTGCAGGAAGTGTATCCATATCCTTGATACCGCCGTAGCTCTTTTCAAGGTCGAAGATTTCCTTCTGCTTCATAGCAACTTCCTTCTTGGGAAGGAGATCGAATGTGCCGTCTTCCTGCATCTTTGTAAGAGCATTAAGGCGAGCGATTGACTTCTTAATTGTCTTGTGGTTTGTGAGCATACCACCGGGCCAACGAACGTTTACGTAGTACATACCGCAACGTGTTGCTTCTTCTTTGATAGCATCTGTTGCCTGCTTCTTTGTACCAACGAAAAGAATGTTACCACCCTCTGCTGCAACGTCACGTACAAACATGTAAGCTTCTTCAAACTTCTTAACAGTTTTCTGAAGGTCGATGATGTAGATGCCGTTTCTTTCTGTGAAGATGTACTCACTCATCTTGGGGTTCCATCTTCTTGTGTGATGTCCAAAATGGACGCCAGCTTCAAGGAGCTGCTTAATTGAAATAATTGACATTTTAAATGTCCTCCTTCGGTTTTTTCCACCACAGATAGCGAACAATCGCAATCGATTTTAACCGACACCGGCATTGTTTCCTGCCTCTGTGTGTGTATTTTTAAATTTTGCGCGACTTTGTCGCACAATTACGAATGATTATAACATAATATATATATAGATTTCAATAGCATTTTAAAAAGTTTACAAATTGTTAACATTTTTTATTCAAAAAACTTCTTTTTCCTCTTTCTACAGAAGCTTTGAAGCTCACTTGAGCTAAATTTCACCAAGATGGTATCTTCACCTATACACTCTATCTTGCACCATGGAATAACTGCTGAATCACTCGTGCCAAGCCCTAAAAAACCACTACTCTTTTCGACTATCAGTCCTACAATTTGAGCTGTACATTTATTAAATTCAAAATCACAAGCATATCCAAGACGCGCTCCATCACACAAATTAATTATCTCCTTTTTTCTTAATTCTTCTGTACTAATTATGTCCATATTACCTCCAAATAGCATTAAAGCACCGACTTTGTCGGTGCTTTAGATTAGTTTTTCTGTATGTACTTTACATTTACAGGTTTAATTCCCGCCTGCTCGTATACGATTTCATTGATTTGTGACATATGACTTGCAAGAAGCTCGTCGGTCATAATTACAACTGTACACACTCCATCATTGATGATAGCAATACATTGCTCAAAGCCCTTTGCCATCACCATAGCTTCAATATTTGCTTCAGCTTCGATATTGTTGGCAATAGTAGCAATATCCTCAAGAGCCTGTGCCTTTTCAGCGCTATCGGCATCTGCACTGTCAACTACGTTTTGAAGAACTGCGAGCGCTTCTTCTCTTGCTCTATCACGGCTTACCTGAGTAGATGCAAAGTATGCAAGAACTTCGCTCGTTTCAGTATTCTCAACATCGTTACCAGCAGCACCAGATCCATCACCATAGTCATAACCATCGTCCGTAGTATCGGCAAAGAGTACCCAGTTAAGACAAATAGCAACACCAACTAGAAGAACTGCACCGATAATGATAAGATTTCTCCTGCCCATTCTTGCAAAAAAGTCTTTAACTTTATCGATCACGCTTACCTCTTCTTCTTCGGTTTCGATCAATTCGTACTTTTCTTCTGTATTCATAAAATTCCTCCGTTCAATTTGAAGTACACTATAATATATTCACACATTTTTCTTTTAGAACATATAATGTTTATTTTTTTCCTTCTGCAACGTAAATTTTATTTTTCGGCACGTTGTAAGCCGATGATATTAAATTGATAAGTTGGTTGGATATAAGTGGGTTTCCGCCTCCTTTACATACTATTGCCACTCCACAAATAGTCGGCATTTTTTCAACAATGCAAACCATACTTTCGTCATTGCCAGATCCTATGGTTACATATTTTTTCTCTGAATTAATTCCATTTGATGTTGCTTTGTTTTGCTCATTATACGCATAAACGGTTTCAAATCCCGAATCTAAATATACAGTAACGCTTACATTAGACACACCTTGTATTTTTGAGCATAGAGAACCCATTTTCTCCTCAAGATTTTCTACGTAGTTTGCTAATCGTTCCTCATTATTATTAGAGATATTTGTGTTATTTGATGCACTTGGCAACAACAAAAGCAACAATCCCAAGACAAGTAAAACAATAATTATAACGGTGCTTTTTTTACTTTTCATATAAGTGATAAAATCAACATTCTTTTTATTCATACTATTCTCCATTTATTTTATCAACACTTGGCAGGTGCAATCCAAAAGTTCTCCGAAATGCTTTTCTATAGTGTAAGGATTTTTAAAGATTGATTTTCCCGATAGAAGTATTTGAATACTTGATATTTTAAGACCTTCATCATATTTTGTAAAAACCGATATTTCGCATTCATCCTCGGGTATTTCAAATTTCTGATATAAAATATCTTTAATTTTCCTTTTTATTTCATCAACAGAGAATCTATTAAGATAATCTTTGAAAATGTCATTATATTCTTCTTTAGAAGTATCTTCAGAGTCTAAAATGTTGTCTTTGATATTTTCAAATCCGTTTTTATCAAAGGTATTAAGAAGTTCTTTTACAGGAGATATCATCACACACATAACAATAAGCATACCTATCATTTTGCTATATTTTTGGATCCCGTGAAATTGAGGAGAAATAATATTATATATACCAACACAAATCGAAGCGCTTATGATCGTTATAAGATAATTTTTCATACTTCACCTCAAAGTAATGGGGATGAGCACTTAGCAAATACAGTTATCAAAAGCAATAAAATTATGCTTGATATCGAAATAATTGCAAGTACGTATCCATATACGCTTGATATTTCAAGCAATATCTTCCCTTCTTTTTCGCAACCCAAAAGTCCTGCAAAAGCATTGGAAATAACAAATCCAAGTCTATATAATGCAATTGAAATAAATGTTGGCAAAACCATTAACAGTAAAACTACTATCAATACGACACCCACGTTTGATCTTAGATATTCAATACTTGCCCCCGCCGTGCGCAACGTCTCACCTACCGTACCACCAACAAGCGGTATCATTTGTGTTGCAAGCATTTTTGCCGTTTTAGCACTTAAAGAATCTGCTTTGCTTGCAAGCAATGTTTGAGTTGATATAACTGTTGTAAATATGAGCATTATCACTCCTAAAAAGAATGTAAAGCCCTTTTTTATTGCATTGCTCAGGGGTAATATATTAGTTTCACCAATAAACGAAGATGCAAGTGACAGCCCAAGGCAGACGCCAAGGATAGCTTCTAATGATATAATACATATATTTTCGAGTATGGACAAAAAAACAATCAGACCGTAATTATGTACCAAAGCACTACTTACATTACCTCCCATTGCATACATAGCACATATCAAGGGAGATATTGTATTGGTAAAAATCTTAATTTCCTCGATTAGTTGCATTGCTCTTTGAAGCGGATCACGTGAAATTTGTAACACCGTAACTACCGTCATAATTCCACACATCAAATTGATTATTTGCTCACTACTAACATTACTTATGCTATTTTTAATCATATTCAAAAGCGAACACAAAACTAATAACCCAAGGATAGTAGCTATTGTTTTTAATATAGCTTTAACATTTAGTCCCAAAGCATCAAACACTACGTCAAATATGTAATTCCAAGATGTTAACTTGGTCGTACCTTGAGCAATACCATTCATATCATCAGTAAAAAGCTCTTCAGGTAATATATTTGCTATATCATCGGGTAACGAGTCTAAAAATTCTTGATATTCATTAGGAGCCGTATTTTCTTCACTTGCAAAAACATTAATAGTAGATAGCGATATAGAAATAATAACAATTACAAAAAGAATACATATTCTTCTCACCATAGCAACAGCTCCTGTGACATTGAGATTATCCTATTAATTAATGGCAAGCTTAGTATGACTATCTCTATCTTCCCTACTGTTTCTATGCCAAATGCTATACTATTTTCTCCACATTCCCTACACAATTCACTTGATATTTGTGTCATATATGCTATAGCCAATGTTTTTAGCAATATTTCTATATAAGCAATAGGCAAGGTTTGTCCCATCAAACCATTCAAAAATTGAATTATTGGCGAGAGTAACGCAACCGCAATTCCTAATATAACTACAACAGATGCTATGCGCGTTGGAATTATAAATTCGCTTCTATAATTCTTAACCAAAACGCAAATTATTGCAAACGCAACTCCTATAACACATATTTTAAAGCTATCATTCAAAGCTCAAACACATCCTTTATTTTTTCAAACAAGTCGCCCATCTCTCCTACAAGAATGAAAAATACAACTATTATTCCAGCTATTATGAGCATTATTCCTTGCTCATCACGGCCTGATTTGTTAAGTATTTGTGCAATCACAGACACTATTAATCCAACTCCCGCTATCTTTAATATTAATCCTATTTCCATAAATATCTCCCGTTTTTCATATCAGTAAAAGTATTAGTGAAAAAGAAGCACAAAGACAAAGTACAAGCTTGACTTTTTGTTCCTTCAATCCTTTTTCTTTTATTTTATCTCTTTGCTTTAATAATTCGTTTTTGTAATAATCACAAAAACGCAACTGCTCTCCAATATAACTCTGACCAAAATCATGTGCAAATTGTTTGATAATATCAGCACTTTCTTTATCACAATAAAAGATTATAGATGATATCAGATCATCTAAATTCTTTGCATTTTGATTATTTTGATTTATGCCACACGCTCTTATCAATTCAATATCGCAATTATGTATTATTGCATCGATGGGCAATAAATAACACTCTATTTGGTTTTTGATATACTCTATCAGTAAAACAAATGCGTTTATTTGATTTAACTTTAATTTTTCATATTTTTGCATTTCAAAATACATTATCAATGCAGAAGCAACTATCCCCACGCTTCCGATCAACTTATACAAAAGCATTGGCTTCACCCCAAGTGTTAATATTATAAGAAAAACACTTATCTTTTTCTCTCGAAATTCCAACGTAATGCTCAAATATTTTTGATTTATGCAGATTACAAATACCTGTATGCGATAAGATATCCTTAAGTGATGACCCGTGGCATGTAGCTATTATGGGGACTCCTGCTCCTTGTGCATCAATTATGGCAGATGCATCAAGCTCGTCCCCAATTTCATCACAAAAAATAATTTGGGCATTCATTGTTCTAACAGCTATCTCAATTCCTTTTTTTCGTGGATAGCCCGACAATATGCTAACCAACAAATCTTTATGGTCAAGATCAAAGCACAATTCCCCTCTTGTATCTATCACGGCGCATCTTTTGCCTTTAGATATTTTTTGTATCATTGAACGAAGCAACGTAGTTTTTCCAACGCCGGGCGGTGAGTAAATCAACAATGATCCTTTTTCGCTTAATTCCGAAATTTTATTGCACTCGACATTTATACTATGAGGCAACCTTATTACAAATTCACTAATATTATATACGCCTATAATATTATCACCTTCGACACTTGCTCTTCCTATTACTCCAATTCTTATTCCGTTATCTAAAGATATATAACCCTGTGATATTGTATCCTTATAGGCATATAGCGAATAGTGAGAAATTGTTTTTAAAATTTTCAACATTTCGTCATCAGTAGCTACATAATTTATGATGATATTCATACCACCCAAAACTATATATGCTTGTCTGTTTCGTCTTATTCTGATTTCTTCAAGTATAATATCATTACTCATTTTTCTTTCTATTTCTCTTATCATTCGATAAGGTAATATTTCTTTGATTTTGATATCTAGCAAGTCCTTCACACTCCTCTTTAATAAGATTTATGCACATATCCTTTAAAATATGATACAAAATAGCATGAATACTATTGAATTTTTATCCATTTTATGATAAAATAAATTATTAGCATCAAATCCGTTAAAGGAGGCAGTATGAAAAAATACATTTTAGCTCTTGACGAAGGCACGACAAGTGCAAGAAGCATTTTATTTGATAAGGAATGTAATATCGTGTGCTCTTCACAACATGAATTTACACAGTATTATCCAAATCCAGGTTGGGTTGAGCAGGACCCTATGGAAATATATGCAAATCAATATGCCACACTTACCGAATGCATAGCCAAGAGTGGAATTTCTCCTGATGAAATAGCCGGTATAGGTATCACCAATCAAAGAGAAACAACAATTCTTTGGAACAAAAAAACAGGTAAACCTATATACAACGCTATCGTTTGGCAATGCAGAAGAACTGCCGATATATGCGATGAATTAGTGAAAAACGGATATTCAGAATACATACAAAATGCAACCGGGCTTCGTATTGATGCGTATTTTAGTGCCACTAAAATCAAGTGGATTCTTGATAATGTTGAAGGCGCACGTGAAATGGCGGAAAAGGGAGAGCTTCTTTTCGGAACCGTTGACACATGGATAATTTGGAAGCTCACCGACGGAAAAATTCACGTTACAGACGCAACAAATGCCTCAAGAACGATGCTTTACAACATAGAAAAAGGAGAATGGGACGAAAAGCTTTTGGAAATTCTCAATATTCCAAAATGCATTTTGCCTAAAGTTTGCTCAAGTAGTGAAGTTTACGGGCATGTTAAAGTGATGGGCGCATCCATTCCCGTTTGTGGAATTGCAGGGGACCAACAAGCGGCTCTTTTCGGTCAATGCTGTTTTGAAAACGGCGAGGCAAAAAACACATATGGTACAGGATGCTTCTTGCTTGCTCACACAGGAAACAAGAAAATCAGTTCTAAAAACGGACTTCTTACCACAATTGCCGCAACTGAATCAGGCAAGCCTACTGAATATGCGCTCGAAGGGTCAGTTTTTGTTGGTGGAGCAGTTATTCAATGGTTGAGAGATGAGCTTCGCGTTATTAGCGATTCCAAGGAATGTGAGAAATTTGCAACTCAAGTAGATGATTGCGCGGGCGTATATCTCGTTCCCGCATTTGCAGGACTTGGCGCTCCCCATTGGGATATGCACGCAAGAGGAACAATTATAGGTCTTACTCGTGGCTCCAATATTTATCACATTGTACGCGCTGCCCTTGAGTCTATTGCTTATCAATCAAACGACGTTATAAGCGCTATGGAGGCCGATACCGGAGTACACCTTTCTTCTCTAAAGGTTGACGGAGGTGCTTCGTCCAACAATTTCCTTATGCAATTTCAAAGTGATATTTCTAACGTTGCTGTTGTAAGACCCCAAGTTACCGAGGCCACTGCACAGGGTGCAGCTTTCCTTGCCGGTCTTGCCGTTGGATTCTTTAAGGATAAAAATGAGTTGAAAACAATAATTCAAAGCAAGGATTCTTTTGTTCCATGCATTGACGATAAAAAACGAGCAACCCTTATTTCAGGTTGGGAAAATGCTATTAATGCATGCAAAAAGGCATAGGAGATTGTTATGAGTATTACAATTATTGATAAAAAAGTTCCATCTTGCAACGGTAAAAATATGCTTGCGGGTAAGGTTTATTTGCCGAGCGGTAACATAAAAGGATATTTTCATATCGTTCACGGTATGACCGAATATATTGGTCGCTATGACAAATTTATGAAGCTTCTTGCCGAAAACGGATATATCACCTTTGGATATGACCATCTTGGCCACGGGCATACTGTCAATGATGATTCAGAGCTTGGATTCATCGCCGAAAAAAACGGTGATGATCTTCTTGCACGTGACGTTAAGGTCTTTGCAGATGCTATGAGAGAAGAATACGGTAATCATCCATATTATCTTATGGGTCACAGTATGGGGTCATTTGTTGTAAGAATGGCTACTCAAAATTACATAACTCCAGATAAGCTCATTATTATGGGTACGGGAGGTCCTAAAGGGATTGTAGTATTCGGTCTTTATATTTCAGAGTTTATACAAAGAATAAAAGGACCAAGATATTACTCTAACTTGGTGAAATTTTTAGCCTTTGGCTCATATAACGCGCGTTGTCCAAAGAGCGAGGGTCCTCATGCTTGGTTGACAACTGATGCCGAAATCAGAGATAGATATCATAATGATAAATTCTGCACTTTTGAATTGACCATCTCAACTATGCATGATATAATTTCATTGACTTATAAGGCTAATCGCAACAAATGGTTTAAATCCGTTGCTAAAAAGATGCCGATTTTGTTGATTTCGGGCGAGGATGACGTTGTTGGTGATTATGGAAAAGGTGTTCGTATATGTGAGAAAAAGCTCAAAGAAAACGGCGCTAATGTAACTACTGTTATATATCCCGGATATAGACACGAAATTCTTAACGACTCATCATTTGATATGACAGTTAAAGATATTTTAGATTTTATTAAATAAAATACTATCCCACGGCATTGACCGTGGGATTTTTTCATATAATAAGTAAAAATGAAAGGAGCTTATTATGTGGAAGAAAATTAAACCATACGTTATCTCAATACTAATCGCACTTGGTGTGGGTGGTCTTTCTGCGCTTTTGACAATGGGAAATATGGAAATTTATAACGAGGTCGAAACTCCACCACTATCTCCCCCATCAATACTTTTCCCTATTGTATGGACTATTTTATACGTACTTATGGGTATTAGCGCGGCTATAGTATATACAAAACGACAGGATAATTTCAACGAGGCGAGAATGGGATTGCGAGCGTATGCTATCAGCTTGTTTTTCAACTTTTTATGGAGTATAGTTTTGTTTAATTTCAAGTGGTTTGGATTTGCATTTTTCTGGTTGCTTGGATTGTTATTCTTTATTATCAAGACTATTGTTTGCTATTTCAAAGTAAACAAATTAGCCGCCTATCTTCAAATCCCCTATGCTATTTGGGTTGCGTTTGCTGGATATCTCAACTTCGGTATTTGGATGCTGAATATGTAAAAAAAGAAGCCATCAACTGATGGCTTCTTTTAAGTTATTGTATAAAATATCTTCGATTAGTTTTTTTAGCGTTTTTTCGTCGGACGTGTATTCTCCGTTTTCTACCCATTTGCCAATGATATTGCAAAGAATTCGACGAACGTAATCAACGTGAGCAAATGCTGTAGTGGGTGATATAATATCCGGTAAGAAAATGAATTTACCAAGTATATTCTTTCTAGCAAATCTATTTAATCGTTCGGCAATCTCCCCCTCAGTGTCTTCAATATCAATATATACAAGATTATAATTTTGAGGTAAGGCATTGTTTTCTTCAAGATACTCAAGTGCCTCTGTATTGTTATACGTATTAGCTCCTTCACCATAGTCTTCTTTATACCAAATCAATGTCCAATCGCGTTTTTTATACTCAATTCCAAGGGTGCGATTCATTTGCATATCAAGATAACGGTATTCTTCAGGCAAAGCACAGTGTTCCCTTTTTATCTTTTGAACTAATTCATTTGCTTTATATGGATTTGGTTTTTCAAAGCTGTCTATTACAGGATGGATGGCTATTTTGCATCCACTATCATCTGCTAATGATATCATATCCAAAACTCTTGATTCGAAACTCTTCAAATCAATTACTGATGGATTGCGCATCTCATTAAAAATCATAGGGTGAAAAACATTAACGAAAGATAGCTTTGATTTTTGCATTAGCATATCATCAGTAAACGGCTCACTTGTAATTTTTGAATTACAATACTGCCATATTTCATCACAATTTTCTTCGCAAATGCTTAAGTCACAGTCAAAATTCTTTTTAAGCTCTATATGTGAAAGCAAATAAAGCGGATGGCCTGCAAACTTTGGTAAAACAGAGCAAAATGCTTTGAATTTTTCGTAATCGGATGCATCTCCTGTTATGAATTTTTCATCAATACCAAGGTTGCGCATAGCATCAAGCTTATAAAAATCGTTAGCTAAAAATGCTTCGGCAATATTATTATATACTACTTCATCCAATTCAAAATCCGAGCAAAGCGCAATTATCGGCAAATCCTTTGCGTATTCAAAATATAGCTTTTTTGCAGTTTCGTTGTGCAAGAGATAATTTTCGTTCATTTGCTCACCACCTTTCTTTTGATATTATACAACATTTTTTAGAAAGTTTCAAGAAAAAATAATAAAAGTCTTTACGAAAAGTCAAAAATATGATATAATACAAATAATTTTTTAAAGGAGTTTAAACAATGGAAAATAAATTACTTACATTACTTGAAAATGATGCTACGCTCACTCCCGAACAGCTTTCAAAGATGCTTGATAAAGAGGTTGGCGATATAAAGAAAATGATCCTTGAATATGAAAAGGAAGGCGTTATTCTCGGTTACAAGACTCTTGTTGACTGGGACAAAACCTCTCGCGAATACGTTACAGCCATTATTGAGGTAAAAACTACTCCCCAGCCCGAGCGTGGATTTGACAGAATTGCAGAAAAAATCTATAATTATCCCGAGGTTGAAAGTCTTTATCTGATTTCAGGTGGTTTTGACTTTGCTATTGTAATTCAAGCTAAAACATTGCGTGAAGTGGCTCTTTTTGTTGCTGAAAAATTATCCCCTATTTCTCACATTCAAAGCACTTCAACTCATTTTGTATTAAGAAGATATAAGGACAAGGGTGTTATCTATGGTGCTGCACCCGAAGTGGACGAAAGAGAGATACTCGGCGAATGATCGATTACGGCAAGATACTCCCACAAAAAATCGTAGACATTCCAAAATCGGGTATTAGAAAATATTTTGATATGATAACTCCCGATATGAAAGACGTTATCTCGCTTACCGTCGGTCAGCCCGATTTTGTCACTCCTTGGCACATACGTGAGGCAGGTATTAGGAGTCTTGAAACAGGCAAAACATTCTACACCGCTAATGCCGGTCTTGAAGAATTACGAATTGAGATTGATAGATATATGACTCGTCGATTCGATTTGTCTTATGATCCTAAAAACGAAATTATCGTAACAGTTGGTGGTTCGGAAGCCATTGATATTGCTATGCGAGCTACTTTGGATATTGGAGATGAAGTTATTATTCCAACTCCGTCATTTGTTTGCTATGAACCGCTTGCAAAAATGGCAGGGGCGACTCCCGTAATTCTTGAAACTTATTTCGAGGATGAATTTAAAATTGATCCTCAAAAATTAAAATCCTTGATTACTCACAAAACAAAAATGATTGTTCTTCCCTTTCCCAACAATCCTACGGGAGCTATAATGACAAAGGACGAACTTGAAGAAATTGCTGATATAGTAAGAGATACTAATATAGTTATTCTTTCAGATGAAATATATGCCGAAATGACATATGGCTCAAAGCATTGCTCGATAGCTACCATTGATGGAATGAAAGAGCGAACTATAGTAGTAAACGGCTTTTCCAAAGCATATGCTATGACGGGTTGGCGTCTTGGTTGGGTATGTGCACCTGCTCCAATAACAGCACAGATGCTTAAAATTCATCAATATGAGATAATGTCAAGCCCCACGACATCGCAATTTGCAGCTATATCTGCGCTGCGAAATGGTGATGATGATATTGCTTATATGACCGCAGAATATGATAGAAGAAGAACATTAATCTATAACAAATTGCTCGAAATGGGAATCGAAAGTTTTGAACCCAAGGGCGCTTTCTATATCTTCCCTAAAATTTCACAATTCGGTTTAAGTGGTGAAGAATTTTGTTCTGAATTATTAAAACGATATCACGTTGCCATAGTTCCAGGTGAAGCATTTGGCAAATGTGGAGAAGGATTTGCAAGAATTTCATACGCTTATTCAGTTCATCACATCACTGAAGGTCTTGATAGAATGGCACAATTTATTGAGGACATTAAAACAAACAAAATATAAAGAAAAGGCGTTATCCAATTGGATCACGCCTTTATTTTATGTTTTATTAAACAAGAAGGTTTCTTTCAGTTGAAGGATCAAAGAAGTGCATTACCTTGCCCTCGAAAGATACGTAGATTGTAGAACCATAAACGAGATGGTTACGCTCTGCATCTGTAAGAGAAACTGTAGGAATACGAACGATAAGCTTATCTCCGCCATCAACAATAACGTGAAGGTGAAGCTCACTACCCATCATTTCATTAACCTGGATTGTGCAAGGAATTGCAGAAGGATTGTCTTTCTGTGAAAGTGTAATATGTTCAGGACGAACACCAAGAACGATATCCTTAGAACCGATCTTCTTATCTGCAAGCATCTTTGCCTTGTCACCTGTTACTTCAATCTTTGCACCATAAGGTGTTACATAATATTTACCACCCTCGCAAACAAGTTTAGTCTTAAATGTATTCATCTTAGGAGCACCGATAAATTCAGCAACGAAAAGGTTAAGAGGCATATCGAACACCTGTGTAGGTGTGCCAACCTGCTGAATAAATCCGTCCTTCATAATAACGATACGGTCACCGAGTGTCATAGCTTCGGTCTGGTCGTGTGTTACGTAAATGAAGGTTGTATCAATCTTCTTTCTAAGAAGAATGATTTCAGCTCTCATCTGGTTTCTAAGCTTTGCGTCAAGGTTAGAAAGGGGTTCATCCATAAGGAATACCTTAGAATCACGCACCATTGCACGTCCGATAGCAACTCTCTGACGCTGACCACCTGAAAGTGCTCTTGGCTTTCTTGTAAGGTATTCAGTAATACCAAGAATCTCAGCAGCATTTGTTACTCTTGCATAAACCTCATCCTGAGGAACTTTCTTAAGACGAAGTGAGAATGCCATATTTTCAAATACTGAAAGATGAGGATAAAGCGCATAGTTTTGGAAAACCATCGCAATATCACGGTCACGGGGCTGAAGATCATTAACTACAACACCATCGATTTCAACTGTACCTGCGGAAATTTCCTCAAGACCCGCAATCATACGAAGTGTAGTTGACTTACCACATCCAGAAGGACCAACAAAAACTATAAATTCTTTATCGGCAATATCAAGGTTGAAATCCTGAACTGCAACCGTATCTTTGCCGTATATCTTTTTTACATTTGTTAATTTAACACTTGCCATATTATTCTCCTTTTATCCCTTTACTGCTCCGCCTGTTACACCCTCAACGTAGTATTTCTGCAAGCAGAGGAATACAGTTGTTACGGGAATTGCTACGCACACGCCCGCAGCACAGAACGTTGTATAGTACTGATTCATAGTATTGTTTGAAAGCCATTTAAACATACCAACAGCAACTGTCATACCTTGGCTATCCTGATGTATCATATAACTTGCCATCATATAGTCACCCCAAGGTGCCATAAAGCCCATAAGTATTGTATAGATAACGATTGGCTTTGACAAAGGCATAATAACCTTATAGAATACCTGCCAACGAGTTGCACCGTCCACACGCGCTGCTTCGTCCAAGCTCTTTGGAATTGTATCAAAGAAGCCTTTGGATACGTAATATCCCATACCTGAGCTTGCACAATATACTATAATCAATCCAATGGGTGCCATATTCATTGTAAGTCCCAAATCATAGAACACCTTATAAATAAGAATCATTGTAAGGAATCCAGGGAACATTCCAAGAATAAGCATAAAATTCATAAGAGCTTTTCTTCCCTTAAATCTCAAGCGAGAAAGAGTATAACTCATAGAAAGGATGAAAAACGTTTGGAAAATAGAAGTTGCAATACCCATTAATCCGGTATTTAAAAACCATTTTGGAAAATCAGTTTTTGTAAACAACTTAATATAGTTATCAAACCCAAACTGTTTGGGCCAAAAATATGATACCTGTGCTTCGCTTTCAACACGAAGTGACTCAAGAACTATACCAACGAAGGGAAAGAGCCAAATCACAGTCATAAGTATAAGCGCAATATAAATAAAGGTATTCGTTATATTACTACTTGTTTTGGCACTAAGACCGTGTTTTTGAAGTGAATTGTTTTTATTACTCATTAGTTGAAATCCTCCTCACTCTTCGTTGAAGGCATTACATTATATACTACCAATGAAAGCAATGCCACTACGATAAATACAAAAATACCGAGAACTGAAGCAAGATAATACTTAGAATCCGTACCCATAGTTACCTTGAACAAGAAGGTAATGAGAAGGTCTGTGTGTCCTACTGTAGTACCACCAACAGTACCAAGTTCAGTATTAACAGGTCTACCTCCACTCAAGAGATAGATGATATTAAAGTTATTAAGGTTTCCAACAAAGCTTGTAAGAAGTGATGGACCTGTTACAAACAACATATAAGGAAGTGTGATCTTTGTAAACTGCTGTACTGAATTTGCACCGTCAACACGGCTTGACTCATAAAGGTCAGCAGGAATATTCATAAGAATACCCGTTGCCATAAGCATTACGTAAGGAACACCAACCCACATATTGATGAGGATAAGAAGAATCTTTGAAGCTGTTGGATTTTGCCACAATTCAAACTGATTCTGCTTAAGCATAATTTCAGGAATCAAGTTGGCACTATCAAGGAAGCTACCTATCATACCCTGCAAGTTAAACATTCTGCCCACGTACATAAGTGAAACAAACTGAGGAACGGCTATTGTCATAACAAGAACAGTTCTCCAGAATTTTTTGAATTTGATTCCCTTTTTGTTGATAATAATAGCAACAAACATACCAAGGAAGTAGTTAGTGAACGTTGCAAAGAATGCCCACATAAGTGTCCAACCAATCATTTCTCCCATAGCAAGTCCAAGCTTACCCTCGCTAAAGTTGGTAAAGGCATTGAAGTTATCCCATCCAACCCACGAAAATAGGTTTGCGTGACCGTCATGTGCGGCATCATAGTTTGTAAATGCTATAATGACCATGTAAATGATGGGAAGTACGGTAAACAACACAATACCAAGCAATGAGGGAGTGAGAAGTGTTTTATAGAATTGCTCGTCAATAAGGGATTTAAGGTCATCTTTTGCGCCCTTAATTTTTCTTCCCTGTTTTTCAAGATCCATATTCAACTTACACTGTTTAATCTGCATTCTCCAAACAACGAAGAAAGCAATAACAAAGAAAATTGAAAGCAATCCATAAAGCAAAACTCTGACTGAGTCATCGCCATCTACCCAACCGAATGTATCGGTAATGGGATTGTATTTATCTTCACCCTGAATTGTACCGACTGTTAAACCCTTGCTAAACCAATGAACCTTGTTGATCCAATAAAGACCACCCGTTGGTACGACGAAGGTATAAATAATAAATACTACTTCAAACAAGAGGAACAAAAGTCCGCGCATTACCTGTCCGTAGTAAATATTACCTGCGCCGAATGAAACAAATGAAAGCTTAACTGCCCAGTTTCCATTTTTAAAAGTATTGACAATATCAATCGCCTCGTCTTTAATTCCAATAAAGAAGGATTTAATAAAAGCCCAAAGCTTTACAAATAAGCCTTTAAACCACCCCGGAATTTTAGAAAGGAAAAGACATGTATCATACCAAAGAGCTTCGGGCTTGCTCAATTTTAAATACTCTAAACTATTTAATCTTTTCATAATACAATATAAATAAAAATTTATATCTCCTTAATTTACTCAACAAGGCATTGTTGACCGATACACAAGACAATTGTCCTTGTATCCCGGCCAACAATGCCTTTCAGTGAAATCGGGGTGAATCCTAAAGGGATCCACCCCTTTTCATATATTAATTGTCTAATTAAGTTGGATTATTTAACCAACAAGCTGTCTACCAATTCCTGGTAATCTTCAAGAGCCTTCTTCATTGATGCTTCGTTTACTTCGCCTGCATCATTCTTATAAGAAGCTGTACCAAGCAAGCCAGCGGGAGTCCACCAACCACCGGGGATTACGCCCTGAGGCTGAGCAAACTTGTTCTGCTCTGCAAGAGCCTTAAGATATGGGCTATCCTTAACGTCCATATTGTCCTTAGCTGCCAAGTTAGAAGGTCCCCAACCAAATTCATAGAATCTGTCGAGCTGGCTGGATTCACTTGTAAGGTACAATGCAAGGTCTGCACAAATCTTAGCCTTTGTATCATCGGACTGAGGCTTTACACCGATATACTTGCATCCCTTGTAAGAACCAAGCTGATATGTCTGATTATCTACTGTAAATGTGGGAAGCTTAGCAACTGCCAAGTTGTCACCGTAAGCATTCATAGCCGCATTAACGTTCCAGATACCTGTTACCAAAGCTGCAGTACCGGAGAAATCGTTATCAGATCCTACCCATGCACCAGATGTTGTCATAGCATTCATAGCCTTCATCGCAATAAGACCGTTGTTGGAATTAAATGTATCCTTATGAGCAACGGGATTACCGTTTTCGTATTCCCAAACAGAGTTACAAAGAGGTGCACCACCATTAACGGGCTGTGCAAAGAAGAAGCTTGCCATAATCCAAGCATTTTCTACAGCGTAACCAATCTTTTTACCCTTAGCCTGGCAGTCTGCGATAATCTTCTCAAGACTGCTGGGATCCTTAACAACGCTCTTATCATAGTAGAGATAGTAACCATTGTCAGAGGACAAAGGATATGCATAGAGCTGACCTTCGATTGTAGCACCAATCAAAGATTCTTCATCATTGTTATTCTTAATTGTTTCAGTAGCCTGTACGCCGGGCTTTGCAAGTGCGTTACCCTGTACAAGACGAGGAAGCTGGTCACCAGCAAACCAATACAAATCGGGAGCAGACTTAAGGTCAGCAAGCACCTGACCTGCAGCATCACCTTCACCTACTGTTTCGATTTTGATATCAAAATCATAACCGTATTCAGCCTTAAAAGCCTCTACCTGTTCAAGTGTGAAATTCTTAACACCATCGGTTGTGGAAACCCACATTGTGATAGTCATCTTTTCTTCTGTATTATCGAAGCATGCTGTAAAGCAAGTTGCGATCATAACAAAAGCGAAAACTAATGACAGAATTCTAGCTATTTTCATAACTAATTCTCCTCCTAAAATATAATTAAAATTATACGCTTTTTTGCGCAATAATTATTATAATACTTTTAATTAGTTTTGTCAATATCAAATGAACATAATACAAGCAATTTTGTCACTTTATCCAAATTAAAATCAATCTTTTTGAACATATTGCTAACAATAAAAAAACAAACCCGAATGTTCATAAAACATTCGGGTTTTTTTGACTTTTTATTGTAAAATCACAGATGTTTGAGGACCTAAAGTAAGTGTTGTACCATTCAAATCCGCATCGGAAACACCAAGTATTTCCAAAATAACAAACGTGCTATAACCACTCAATTTTTCAAGTGAGAGAAGGTCAACAGTAACAGTTTCAGTAGCCGACGTATTATGAAGAATAATCATATTATCCCCGTTATACTTAACGTAAAAACCACCAAAATGCGCTTTTCCAGCATAAATTGCCTGATATTCGCCTCTTGCAATAGCAGGATAGCTATGACGAACGTTAAGAACCTTTGCATAGTGCATCAACAAGCTATCTTCATCTTTTCTTTGGTCATCAACAGTATTGCTCCAAAGGTCGATGCTATAAGTAGCTCCGTTGGGAATCTCACAAGTCCAAATATCTCCCCACTTCATAGGAAGACGACGGTTAGCATCATCTTGAGAGCTACCTGAACCCTTAAGACCTATTTCCTCACCGTAATAGATAACGGGAGTACCTGGGGTAAGAAGGTACAAGCTTGCAGCCATTTTTCTTTGATTATCGGTTACAAAGAAACCACCACTTCTATCCTGGTCGTGATTGGAAAGGAAGCAAGAAAGCATACCCTTGGAATTCTTTGCGTTGATTTTCTGTTGAGCACGCTCAATTTCGCTTGTAAATGTGCTGATTGGACCACTTTTTGCAGCACTGGATATTGAATTGCCACTGCCTGCCGCAGGAAAATAGAAGCAGTTCATTGAGTTGTAGTACTGAAGAATATTGTCCATATTATCCCAGCATTCACCAATAAGATAAATATCGGGATATTCCTTGCGAAGCTCATCAGTATACCATTTATAGAACGCAGATGATCTAACATGATCCTCATAATACACATACTTAATTGCATCGAAACGGAAGCCGTCAATACCGAGTTCCATCCAATATTTTGCTACGTTAAGCATCTCATTTCTAACTGCCTGATTGTCGTAATTGAGCTCGGGCATACCACCATTTGAAGTATCAAACCAGCTTTCATAGTACCAATTTGATTTTGAATCTTTAACGTATCCGGTTCTAGCTGAATTACTCCAAGAATAGTAATTATAGTACTGGTTAGATGTGTTTCCATTACGATGCGCCTTAAGAGATTCTTGGAACCATTCATTTGCATGAGATGTGTGATTGAGTGCAAGGTCAAGAATGAGTTTAACATTTCTCTCTTCACAAAGTTCAGCAAGTTCAACAAGATCTTCTTCAGTGCCAAATGTTGGATCTACCTGATAAAAATCTATTGCATCGTACTTATGAGCAGAGTTTCCGTAGAATATAGGTGTAAGCCAAATTGCCTGAACGCCAAGGTCGGTGCCATTTGCCATATCACCGTCATTAAGATAATCAAAGGTTTCAATAATACCACGAATATCACCAACGCCATCTCCATCGCTATCTGCAAAAGATCTAACGTAGATCTGATAAAGGGTTCTGTAGTTGTCATCAATTGGGTCAAGAATAGGATCATTTAAATCAGTAGATCCTTTGGTTGTTTCTCTATCCAAAAAGATATCCAAAATATCGCAAGAGCTTAATGCAACAGTTGAACCGAGCATACAAACAAGCAATAAAATTGCCAACAAAGAACGAATTTTTCTAAAATTGAACATTTAAAACTCCTTCTGCCGAAAAAAACGGCCAAAATTAAAGTAAAATATGCGAAATTGCGCATAAATTATCATTTTACATTATAACACTATTAGCAAAAAATTTCAACAACCAAACTAAACAAAAAGAAGCTAGACATTTTGTTAAATATAACTATAAAAAGCAAAAGGGCTCAAAAACTGAGCCCTTTATTTTGCTAAATAAGTTTAACAGCTTGATATTGTGACGCAAGCTTTAGATTTATGCTATCGTCTGCAATTGCACTCCAAACCTCGTCATAAGCAATCTCGGGGTCATTGTTTTCTTCGCTAAGATGGGCAAGCAAAATATTTTTTGTCCCAACAAAGCAAAGCTCACTTGCAAATTCCGCGCAAGCTGAATTTGAAAGATGCCCCCTATTTGAACGAATTCTTAATTTTAAATCATATGGATATGGGCCATTCATCAGCATTTCTTCATCGTGATTGCATTCAAGCACCACGCTTTCACATCCGCATAGCGCGTTTTTGATTTCGCCTGTTACGTAACCTATATCGGTTGCATATCCTATGATTATATCACCTATTTCAATTCTATATCCAACGGAAAAGTCGCTATCGTGAGGTGTCGGAAAGCTACTTATCTTCATATCTTTGATGTTTACAGTGAATATGGGCGAATGAATGCATAAAATATCTTCATATGCATCCAGCCCCTTCAAAAGAAGCTTTCTTGCGCTTATACCAACGATATGTACGGGAATTTTATGATGTTTTAAAAGAATTTCAAGGGCGGCAACATGATCTCTATGCTCATGAGTAATAAAAATTGCGTCTATTTCATCAATATTTTTGCCAATTTCGCTTAATGACGAGCAAAGCGCACGTGCACTTTTGCCTGCATCTATCAAAATCTTTGCATTTTCACTCTCAATAAGAACTGAATTCCCTTTTGAACCCGAGTAAAGAGAAGTTATAGAATAAAAGCTCATTAATTTACCTTTATTGCGCCGTCCGGTCTTACACGAAGAACAAGACAAGCTCCGTCACCAAATACAGAATCCATCAAAGCTCTGTATTCCGCAACGTCCTTTTCTTCAACGTATGCCTGAATTGTACCCGCAAATCCACCACCGTGAACACGGAAAGCACCATTTTTATCTTTCATAAATCCATCTGTAAGGCAAAGAGCCAAAGAAAGTCCCTGCTCTTTTATATTCTTTGTTGTATAAACATTTTGCAAATAGCAGAAAGAAGATTTTCCGGATGCAAGAACACCTGCAAAGTAACTATCAAGATTGGATGACTTAAGAGCCTGCTTCATAGAATCAACGCGTGCATTTTCTTCAAGGAAATGGAAGGCTCTCATAAGAGCGCGATCTCCATAAGCATTACGAATATCTTTTGCACGAGCAAGAACTTCAGCCTTATCACATTCACGAAGCACTTCTTTGCCAAGGAGCGCTGCAACTGATTTCATTTCTGCGGGCACAGATGCGTAGTCATCAGTCAAATCTGCGTGATTTCCACCCGTATCAACGATGCAAAGATTGTATCCTGCTTTTGTCAAATCAAAGTCCAATTTTTCAATTTTGGGATTTTTTGTATCTTCAAAATCAATAGAAACAATACCACCATAAGCGCACGCAACCTGATCCATAAGTCCGCAGGGCTTACCGAAATACACGTTTTCGGAGAACTGCGCAAGTTGGGCTATTTCAACGTTAGAAACTGCTCCATCATTGAATTCGTGATTGAGGATATTGCCTATCATATCTTCAAAGGCTGCGCTTGATGAAAGCCCTGAACCACGAAGAACGTTGGATGTGCAATAAGCATCATAGCCGCCAATTTCGTGACCGTTTGCGACAAATCCTTGGCACATACCTGCGATAAGAGAAGCACTTGTTCCAAAATGTCTTTCGTCAGGAGTGTTATATTTATCGTAATCAACCGCAAGTTGAGCAAATCCCTCGCTTTTGAGATTTATCGTACTTGTTCCGTTTTTAGAAGCAACTGCAATTATATCGAGATTGATCGAAGCTGCAATAACCTTGCCGCGATTGTGGTCAGTATGGTTGCCTGCAAGCTCACTTCTACCTGAAACGGAATATATATTCACATCTCGTTCAGCGCCAAAGAGATCAGCAAAGCTATCAAGAGCAGAAATATATCTTTCTCTTTGAGCTGAAACTGCGCTTGCATCATAAAGCTCTACAAATTTTGAATCAAATGAGCCATTTTTTATAAGATTTTTGAGTTCGTTAAGTTTCATAGTCTAAACCTCACAAAATTATAATATTATATTAATTATAACATTATTTTCAACACTTGACAAGTGCTTTTTGAAAATTTCAAAAAACTAAATAATTATCCTAATCAAATTTTGATTTATCTCTCTATTAGCCTTCTCCAGCGGATAAGGGGGACCATCTTTGATGGTGGATGAGGAGAGCACCATTTAGTATAAATGAAGAAATTTAACATAAAACAAAACCCTTGATTTTTCAAGTAATTTCTTTATGTTAACAAACGAAATTTGGTTGAGAAAGACCATTGTTTTCACAAACCGTGTTCTCCTCATCCACCGCAAGCGGTCCCCCTTCCCCGCTGGGGAAGGCATAGTTAAACCCCAATTTATCACGCGGGCGCCTGCCTCGCGTAGAATTTGGCATTAATCCAAGCATCATTTGCGAGGCGAACAAACCGCTTGACGTTTAAACAACGTCATTTTGCGAGCAAAAACGCAGTTTGTCTATATTAAATCGGATTTTTTGATGCGCCCCTACGGGTTAGTGGTTTGAAATTTTGATTTATATGTGAGATTATATTTACGCGCGAGATTCTATCGGTTACCCAGCCGGACACGAAGTGTCATTCTGGAGCAAAGCGATAGAATCTCGGCTGGGTTCCCTCCAGAATGACAGCGCGCGAAGGCAAGCTTCACGATAAATCCCAATTTAGCGAAAACTAAAAAACATAATAAAAAAGCACGCGCCCGAAGGCGCGGCCCAAAATTAATCAGTTATTGACTATTTTTTAATTACTGTTCGTATACTACTTCGATGTTAGAAACGTATACTCTGCTATTCTTATCTGTACCTGTAGTTGTAATAACAACTTCATCTACGCCTTCATTAACAGTAATTGTATACTTCATACTTGTAAGTGCTGAAGCTGTACCACCAGATACACTAATAGGACCATCACCTGCCGAACTGTCTACAGTAATTACGATAGTCTTCATTCCTGTACCCTTAACTGTGAGAGTAGCACCATTCTGGTAAAGTCTAATAGCAGGGCTATAGTAAGAGGGAGCTGTACCTGCTTTTCCTTGTGAACAAATGATCGAAATATTGCCATCAAGAGCAATTTCCTTATTATTTACTGATGTTCCATTAGTTGTAGAAAGACCAGCAAGTCCCATAATATCAGCAGCTGACTTAGATACTTTTACTTCTACAGGAGCCGCATCGCCACCAATTGTCAAACCACAGTTATCGCATACACCAGATTCAGTTGTGTGACCAAGAGCAGGAACTTCTGCATCTTTATAATAACCATCACAAATGGAGCAAGTATGTGTTGTGTAACCTTCCTTTGTACATGTAGGAGCTGTTACAGTTGATTTGTAGTCGTGCTCGTGAGCAACAACTTCGTCCATCCAAGCATCCTTACCCTGAGCTGTAGTGTTATACATACCAAGAACTGTGTAAACTGTCAATTCGTCGCCTTCAACGGGCTTGTATTCCATCTTGTCGTAACGAACTGCCTTATCCCATGTGTAAAGACCGTAGATGCAAATCTTATTGCCATCAGCATCCTTAAGGTAAAGGTTACCGTATGTTGTATTATAAACGTTTGTTACAATACCTGTGATATAGTACTTCTGTGTTGTGTAAGAAGTGCCTGCAAGCTTTGCAATTGCAAGAGCCTGAGGAATTGTAAGAGCTTCACCGTCTGCGGGAAGCATCTTTGTGGAACATCTGTCGCACTTGTAGTCGCCGTTTTCATCAGCGTGACCAAGAGCTTCGCCTTCAGTTGCGCCACATTCACACTTTGCGGGAGCTGTACATGTTGCATCACCGAAAGTATGTGTGTGGTAATCAATAACGAGATAGAGTGTGCCATCTTCGTTTACTGTAAGTGTGAATGTTACTTCAACGTTACCGGGAATGAACATCTTTTCAGACTTGTTTTCGATAAGTGTTCCCTCTTTACCTGTTGTGTAAGATTCGAACAAGTACCATTTAACATTTTCGCCTGCAAGGTTACCGGACTTAACAAATATGTAAGAATCCTGTGCAAATGTAGCTACGAGCTTACCGTCAACGAACTTGTATTCGCCAAGGTTTGCATAGTCGCCTTCGCAACCGTAGTCAGCACCGTTGATGTAACCAACAAGGTAGTAGTCTACGTATGCGGGATCCTGTGCTTCACATACTGAGCAAATACCCTTTACATATGTATGACCAAGAGCTTCACCTTCAGTTGCGCTACAAGTTGAGCATGTCTTGGGAGCTTCGCAAGTTGCATCTGCCCATGTGTGACCTGCGGGCTCAATATATGAGTCAAGTTTAAGATTACCACAAGCAAGACATTTTACTGCCATAACACCCTGTTCTTCACAT
>JAZKZP010000022.1:0-41337 GCA_045612715.1 Eubacteriales bacterium | reverse complement strand
TTCCGGTCCTCAATACTCATTAAAACGCCAAACGCATCTGTTAAACTTTCCTCAGTCTGTTGCGGTAAATTCTTTATTTTCTCTATTACTGCAATCTCCATCTTCTATACCTCCTAAAAAAAATATATAAAAAAAGAGCACCACTCACATTTCTGTGAATGGCGCTCTGGGCGCTCTATGTATATATTTTATTTTGCGTCTAAAATCAATTCAACGCATTTGCGAAAAAGAGATTCATCATAATTCATCTGTTCTGCTCTAATCGCATACAGTTCATCTACTTGTTCTTCATCATATTTCCCGCTTTCAATAGCACTTGCCATTGAATATGCAAAACCCATCATCTGATAATACTCTGTTTTGTTTTCGGTCACTTTCGCTGCTATATTATTTGCACTTTTTATATCGCGAACAGCAGACGTAGCTATCACACTATATGCAAACAACACCCCTATAATAACTCCCAATATTACCTTTGTTTTCTTTTTCATATTACCACCTTCTCCTTCGTCTACCACGCCGCGTCATACTTCCACCTTGATTTCTCATTATCGAAGATATTACACAAAACGGGAAATATACGACTATCAAAAATATTATTACTAATACATACATACTTGTTTTCCTTCTTTCTTCACACAGCACTTTTCAATATACTCAATAAAATCATCAATGCTTCCACCGCTATCAAGAAAACGCTTTATTGCCTTTGCTGTTATATACATCAAGCCGACTTCTTTGCAAACAAATTTTTCAGATTCTTTTATATCTTCATCAGTCGAAAAACTCATATCGTTACCTCCTTACGCATATTCACGTGCCAACTCATACCAACGTGTGCGACCAACACCAGCCTCAGCTAACGCTTCTTTCAACGTCAATAATCCAGCTTTCTGTTTGCTCAACACTTCACAGAAATTTTCCGGTCTTTTCTCCTGCCGACCAAAACCGCGGCCGGTTTTCGCACTTACTCGCTTCCCGTCCACTATCGGCATTTCGGCAATACCTTCTGCCTGGCGAACTTTTATTTTATTTCGCTCTTGTTCAGCAATCGTCCCCAACACTTCTATTAAGATGTTATTTACCATTTCAAAAACCCATTCTTGACCGACAGGGAATTTCATCAACGTAGTAGGCAAATCTAAAACTCGAACAATCACGCCTTGTTTCCGCATCCATTCAAGCTCTTTCTTTATTTCTTCTTTATTACGCCCAAGACGGTCAAGTTCCTTTATAACCAGTTCGTCGCCGGAACATAATACGGATTTTAATTTCTGATAATTTACACGTTCAAAATTCTTTCCGCTCTCTTTATCGCAATATATATTTTCTTCTGAAAACTCAGCATACGCACGAGCAGCAGAAAGCTGTCTCGCTAAATTCTGATCCCGTGCAGATACGCGGCCGTAAAAATAAATCATCGTTCTCTTAACCCGCCTTTCTCTACTATATAACTTTCGCGCTTGTCGCCGTACTCTTTAGGCTTAACAACAATTTCATATCCCATTTCTTCTAATAACTCAATCGCTGTGTTTACTTTCATGTTTTCATTCTTTAAGCGGTCGTTTACAACCTGGGGCTTTACGCCAAGAGCAGACGCTATATCACTCTGTGTTTTCTTGCGCCCGTCAACCTTCTGTGTATTCTTCAAAACTTCTAAAATTATTTCGTTGATTTTCATTTCTTTTTTCTCCCTCTCTTGTAAATCTTGTACTAAGTATATCACGATAAATCTTGATTGTCAAGAGGTGTCTTGAAAAAAGTCGCTTTTTATTATTTTTTCTACTGAAACGCCTCACCCGGCGCGCTCCCTGGGCACATATACCCCGCCGGGCCGAATAGCGCCGGAACAGTAACAAAACGAAAACGGATCACAAAACAAAACACAAAACAAACAACGCGAAACATGGCCGGCCGCGTATGCGTATCGTCAAAGTGTACAAAAACGGCACTGTATTTTTGTAAAGATTTATCTTGATTTTTTATCGAATATGTATTGACTTTAAAGATAAATCTTGATATTATATATTTACAAGATAAATCTTGATATTAAAACTAAACGAAAGAAGGAATTTAAAATGGCACTTGCTAACATGACACAAGAAGAAACAAACAAGCATAACAGAGAACACTGTAAACAGATTGCAAAACTATTAGAGGAATATGTAAACGGGGATATATATAAATGCCCCGAATGCGGCGACCATTGCAACATAGAAGAAGACGAAAACGAAAACGGCGAAACATTTTATAAATGTTCGTGCGGCTGCGTTTCTGAATACGAGCCGGAACAGATGACTTTATATGATTATTTAGAAGATATTTTTGATATTGAATATCGCATAAGTGGAAGCGGCGATTTTAGATCTGTTCAAATTATGGTTGCGTGCGGCGGACCTAATATCTATATTGACACGGCGACAAAACAAGTGGAGCTTTATTGGTGGATGGATCGCGCGGATTATCCTATTAGTTATGATGCAGCGAACGCGCTCGATGAATGGGCCGAAGAATATTACAACTGTACGCGATAAAAGGAGGATAAAAAAAGCAATGTATAAATGGAATTATAAAAAATGTTTTATCAATTTAATAACAACGGCCGCCGTTGTTGCGTGTGTTTGGTGTACTTTGTCATATTTTGAAATAATCGCAAAAAACACAGCACCGGCGCCGGAATATTCAAGTATTAATTTATTTATCATCTTTTTGGAGGTATTCACAAAATGAACAACTATAACATTATAGCGGAAACAGAAACGCAAAAATACAACATTATAAACATTATACGCCAGGCGGGCGCCGTTTTGACCGGCGTCAGCGGGTGCGGAGCCGGTTATTATATTCAGATCGACGCAACGCCGGAACAGGCCGACAACATTAATTTAATGTTAGGAGGCGTTTAAAATGTTTTTATATATCGCTTTAGCAATTATATATTTACCCATAGCAATTTTAATATCAATAACTAAAAAATATATGTAAATTTAGGAGGATTAAAAAATGAAATATATTCACGAATTAACAGACAACGAAAAACGCGAATTAATAGAAAACAATTCCGCGCTTCAAAATATGGTTTATGATGATATGTTAGAAAATGAAATGGATTTTATTTCAGAACAATTAAATTATATCGCGCCGGGCTTGTGTGATTATAGCGTCGGATCATATAACTATAATTATATGACCGTTGGCAATTCCGCGAAATTCCTTGACGGCCTGGAAACACTGCAAAAAAAATATTGCACTTTACCGGACGAACTGCAGCCCGAAATCGACCGCGTTTTGTCCGCGCGTGATCGCTTTTATTTAATGAGTTATAACAATAAAAATTATGATGATCTTGACGCCTGGATAGATGAAAAAGCGCAATATTTTGCCGACTGTATAACAGATTATTTTTCGCGCTGTTCAGAACCAACGCGCGACGATATGATAAATTATTTTATTGAATTTTACGCGGACGAACGCATGGACGACAGTTTTTATATTGATAACGGGATTTTATATCAGACTATTACAAAACAAATAGCATAAAAAAACAATAATCCCCGGCGCACGGGGGTTTTTTAAACTAAATATTTACAATTTTTAAAATTTATGTTATAATAAAAAACGTTTTTAAGAGGTGATAAAAAATGGAAATAAACAAAAAATATTTTTACGAGAAATTCGACACCGTGCAAAGTGGTGTTTTATTAAAAGAAACAAGAGCTTTTTATATTTTTGACAACGGCGATCACGTCAGGCGTTATCATGTGCTATACGACACGGAAACAGAGGCAAAAACGACAATAGAAACAGCGAAAAAAATCGTAAAACAAATGTATATAAAAACATACGTACCCGAAACAGTACACATACCAAACAGATTTACAAAAATAAATAACTTTTAATAATATATAGGAGGCCGCGCGCCTCCTTTTTTTGCCCGCTATTATAGCGGGTTTTTTTGCGTTTTAAGCTGTTTTATATATTTATATATGTTTTTATATATCCAGATATCAAAAACGTTTTACGGCGTGCTTTGCGCGTTTTAATGATATATGACAACATCTATATACACTTTAAACGCGTAAAATGCCGTTTTAAGGCGTTTTGATTATGCTTTAGTATAATAACCCTATTAAGATATTAAAACGCTTTAAAAACGATTTTAACGCGCTTGTGTTACGCCTTGCACATATACACCCGGCCCGCAAACATCTATAAAACGAAAAAAGCGACGCTCGCCGGCCTGGATCGAAAAAATCCGGAGCGGGTGTCGCTATTTTTTTCGTGCCTGTTTTTTGAAATCCTTTTTCACTCACGTCCTCCCGCGCGCGTCTGGTTCTGAAAGTCGCTAAAGGTTCCAAAAGTCGCTATAATCGCGAGAGAAAGTCGCTGATAGATGCGTGAAAAAGTCGCTTAGACGCGAGAAAAAGTCGCTAACGGTTTATTTTTCCTCATCAGGCTCAGGAAGTTCCGCATATTTGGCTTCAATAGTCGCACGGTCTTGAAAGTCGCTGTTCTGGTTCGGTGTAACAACAACATCTTGCTGGTCTTTCATGCCGTAATAATTCTTCGCTCTAAACATATAAACGACCGGCTGAATTTTTCCTTCCTGTGCTAATTCTGCGTCCATACTTGCGATTAAATTCTTCGCTTTTTTTAGTATGTCCCTGGTGTCGAGGCTGAAACCAGGTCTATTTCCAGCTTCTAACTCAAAAACATGTTGTCTCGACCAACTAAGAGCCAAACACATCTTCTCCACAGTCGCAAGTTGCTGAGTTTCAGCACACGTTTTAAAAAACCAATTCAATCTATCGCATAATTCTTCGTCGTTTTTAGGTGGAGCGTCAAAGGCCCTGCTTACAGCGAGAATATTATTCAAAGTTTTACCAATAAAAGCTCGTTTGCTATCATCTTCTTCCAAACGTTTAAGAGCGGTAGTCGGAAGATTATCCGCGCATTTAGGATTTTTAAGTTTACCCATTAATATCTCCTCCTGTATATCCGCAGCTAATAGAGTGCGGATTATAATTTCTGATATGATGTTTACATTTTATACAACAATACATACAAACATGTTGACCGATATGTTGATTAACAGTCGGATGCCGACAGTGTGCAACAGATATTGAATGATAAGTGCGTTTACATCTGTCGCACGTAGTGAAATAATCATTAGTTTTCATAATAAAAGTTACCTCCGTGAAATTAGTGTGTCAAGCGTGCCAGGTAAAGTTGTCGGTGGAATATATACGCTTATTTTACATTTTTAGCTATCTACTCTATTTATTTATTATTTTTACTTGGAACACTTGGAACAGTAATAAGAAAAGGCAGAAGCAGAGCGGTTTTGAACCGTTCCAGGTTTAGCTGAAAAACCTGGCACAAACCTGGCACAACCTGGAACACTTAAACTAAAAAGCAGTAAAAATATGAATAATTTATGAACAAAACTCGTCATTTTATACTGGTGTTCCAGGTTACCGTTCCAGGTTAATATTACTTAAACTCAAAAACTCTTGTCGGCACACTGTTAATTCTTATACGCGTATCGTTTGCTATTTTACCTTTCATCTGCTCCTTAAACTTCGGCAAAAAACGTTCCCTTGCAAGCGGTTTATGTCCTGTTTTTTCGCACCAGTCTTTATACCAACCGTAAATTTCGTCACGTGTCATAGTTCCGGTGAAAGAATAGTCCTCACAGAATACCGAAACAGGATTAGAAGTTGTTTCGAACTGTCTGAGCATGTCGGTTTGGTCCGGTGTATCGGTAAAATATCCTACTAATTGTAGTGTTTTATAACCTTCGTAGCACCAGTTAAAAATGCCTGGAAGCTCCGCGATTAGCTTAGGAATAAGATTTATGTCGCGTTCATGCTGTAACGGATCGGCCGGATCGGGATTTTCTACGAAACGACACGGAAAGTTGATAAACTGGAAACGTCGGTTAAGGCCGTTTACGATGTCAGCGGTGGGCATCTGGTTACAAGCGTAAATAAGTTTGCAACGCGGATTAAAGTCGATATGTGTCATGCCCTTGTAACACGCTTGAATAGTTGTTCCGTCCGCGATTTTTAGAATCCACTCACGGATTTCTCCACGTGAAAAGTCGCTGTTAATGTCTGCGCCGATGTTAAGCCAGGAATCTTTGAGACGAATGCGCTGGAACTCTTGCGTTAGGCCGTTCGGCTCGACGTGAGTAACGTTTTCGTCGCAGTATATTTTTTGAAGCATTTCTAAGTAAACAGATTTCCCGTTGCCGCCGTCGCCCATGAGAATGAAAACTTTCTGATGTTTACAGTCCGGGAACAGGATATAACCACCGATAAACTGTAAATTTTCTGCCGAAATAGGCTCGTCGTTTGTTATTGTTTTTATAAAGTTCTCCCATACGGGACACTTAGCGTCCGGATCGTAGTTGTAGTTCATGCAGATAGAACAGTAATCGTTCTCGGAAAAATCACGAAAATTTCCGGTTTCGATGTCGAGAGTTCCGTTCTGGAATGTGATTACCGGTTTTCTGTCGAACTCAACACGACGTAGTGTTCGGCCTTTGAGCAGATTTTTTACAGCGCCGATACGCTGAGCGGTTGCGAAACGCTTACCGTATAATGTGTCAGCGTAATTTAGGATTATAGCGTCGGGTATTTTTTTCCACCGCTTACCGTCCCACTCGTAAAATCCGACTTGATCTATGAAAATAACGTTGTGTTTCTGAATGATTTCGTCTGCTATCATAGATTCTGTCGGAGCTTGTGCAGCTTCTTTCTGCAAGGCTTTTAGTTCTCGCTCCGAAAAATTATCAACGCAAGCCTCTATGATAGATGCTAAAGCTGTTTCGGTTGTGAAACGATTCACAGAGAAAACGAATTTTCTAAGCTCGTCGAGAGTTTTACATTGACTTGCTAAGAATGGCATACCTGGTTTTGCGGTATCTACGATTACCGAAAGTTTGCCGCCATCGGCATAATATTCGGAAATATCCTTGTATTGTCCCGGAACCTTGCCGACTACGAACGGGATTTTGTGCTGGAATAGAGTTTTCGCCATGCTCTTAGTAAAGTTCTCTCCCGCATGAGATTTTTCGTCGTTATCGTAGACAATAAGAACCTTGTTGAATTTTTTTGCTACAGATACTACGGTTGGCATCTGGTCCTTTGAAAATCTACCGGTTATAGCTGAAATTACGGGATAGTTTTGACATTCGAATGAAACGGCGTCGAAATATCCCTCAGCTATGATAAGTGTGTCGCCTTCCCGATTGAGAGTTTGCATACCCCATGGAATGTGCTGACAGTGATCGTCGATTTTCTGCTTTCGATACTTAGAATCCGGATAAGCACCGCCGGGCATAGCTCGTGTGGCATAATAGCAGACGTATGGATCGCCGCTTGAACTGAAATATGGTAAAAACAGCCGCCCTCGTAAATCACCGTCGGTTACACGGCCTATCATAAGCCTGTCGATGTCTGCACTGGTTAAGCCACGCTGCTGCAAATATGAGCGGTCGTCGTCTGTTAATGAATTATGATAGTGCGCTGTTTTTGCGTTCATATTATGCGTATATTCCATCCAGCCGTCGGAACGAATATCTGAAACACCTGTTAAACTTGCGAGTTCTCGAATTGCATCACCGCGGTTCCCGTTGTGAGCATAGTATGAACAGAACTCGATAACATCACCGCCGATGCCAGCGACGAAATCATAGAAAAAGTCGTCCATAACTATAAAGGCGGTTTTGTTATCAGCGCCCGATCTAAGTGGTGATACGCACCGGTCGCCGGATTTTCGTATTGGTAGCCCTATGCGCTGAGCATAGTCTACACATGATATGTTTGATTTGATTTTTTGTATGTCTATCATACTGCGCCTCCAGATTTACAGTTTTGTTATCTGCCTGAGCTTCCAAAGCCGTTAGAACCACGCTCTGTATCTTCCAAACTATCAACAAGTTCGAGCTTCCCTATATTTACAAGCGGAACTATTATAAGCTGTGAGATTTTATCGCCTTTTTCCACCTTATAATCGTAGCCGCTATTGTTATAGAGTTTTACTACTATGCTTCCGGTGTAGCCAACATCTATAACACCTTCACTTACAAGTCCGTGTTTTACATTTAAACCGGATTTACTTTTAAGTAGCCCTACTGTACCTTCCGGCAGTTCGATATGTACTCCTGTGTCAAATGTGGCAGATTCCTTTGCAGGGACGATTTGTTTTTCCCTGGAAAATAAATCATATCCAGCATCAGTTGCGTGCGCCTTTTGCGGCATTACTGCGTCTTTATCGAGCATAATTTTCATGTTAATCATCCTTTCTTATTTCGTTTCGCTTTCATGGTTTTTCGCGTTTGAATAAGTTTGTATGTTTCAATATCAACAATATTTCGGACGCGCTTTTGAATTTCTTTTTTACTTTCGAGATGTGCTTGCTGCCATTCAATGTATTTGGCACATTTGCCATGGCAACCGATATTCCTATCTTTGCAATCTCTATCACAAGGTGGTTTGTTTAGTGTCATTACTGATCGCCTTCTTTCCTTTCTCCGTCACTACAAAAATCATCGGGCTTTCTACCGTGGCATTTAGCCCAATTCTTTTCATACCTATTGCGGCAATCCTTGCACCTTACCACTTCCACAACATCTGCCGTTGGTATTGTATCAATCATATGGTTTAACTGTTCGGCATCCAATGGTGGATTCCAACCCAAGACAGATTCTTTTAATAAGTCAACATCAATAAACTTTGCCATCACTAAAACCTCCCATCCCAAGCATCCTCAAAGGACAACTTTTCGTAATCTACTTTTACATTGAATTTCTTTACGCTACGGAGCATCTCGTTAAATGCCCTTACACAAGGCCTTCCGTATGAGTTGTCTTCGCAGTAGTCGCACATTGAACCATAACCGCAAGCACCATATCCACTACCACCATCTTGAAACTGTGTATTGCTCCACCTTTGAAATCGGTTTTCCCAATTCCGTTTTACTTTGTCAATCTTCGGTTTGGGTGCAGGTGGTTCTTCGCATCCACCGAAAAGGTTATACTGTTCTGCCATCACTCCGCACCTCTTTCTTTTGGTGTGCGTATAGTTTCTCCAAAATCTTTTTCAAATTCATCAATAAGATAATTTATAAACTTTTTTTGAACTTTAAGTTTTGCTTCGATTTTTAAATATCTATCGCATTCTTTGTCTATAAGTTTTATTCTGTGGTTTTTAATAGATAAAAGAATAAATTTCTTTAGCAATTCAGCCATCACTCCGCACCGCCTTTCACGCTCCTGTATTTTGGTGGCTTTCAATAGATGTTCCAAACCAACGAACCATTCTTAACGGAATATGTCTGTTGTTTCCATCTTCAAGACGCATCCAAAGTAAATCCGAACCAAAGCGAACCTCTGTTGCTCTAAAATCTTCTTTGTAACCATCCCACCAACGAACAGTTACAATATTTATCTTTTTATCTCTCATTTCTGCACACCTCCTTTCTCGGTTGGGTTGATGTGATTTTGAAATCGTTCAACCAACTGTGTCAATGGGCAATGTTCATCTCTGCACAAATCCGAACATTGCAAAGCATAACAAACCTCGGCACAACTAAAATGTTCATAACAAAAATCTATTAAGTCTTGGTCGGTCATTTGTCTAAACATCTTTCTTTTGCTCATTCCCCTTTACCCTCCAATGCCTTTAATGCTTGTTCTCTTGTTCTGTAATATCCATATTTTTCAGGTTCTTTGACTACATACAACGGAAGCCAATCAACCATTGCTTTCGATACAGTAGCATATATTGTTCCTTTATCCACTATTGAATACAACTCATCAGGCGGAACAACAATGCCGTTGTCAAGAAGGTGGTCAACGATAATCTCAATTTCTCTATTGACTATTCTTATGTTATCGCACTTGAAGCACTCAAATTCACAGTCGTTGTGCCAACAAGATTTGCTTTGGAACAACTCCACCAACCTCTTACGCTCTGCTTCTCTGTTCATTCTGTTTCACTCCAATTCTAATGCAATTCTTAATCTTCTAATGCCGTTGTCGTTCAAGCAAATGGTGTGATTGCTCATAGTCACAAAACAACCATCAACAAAAGAAATGTCATTGGTGTTAATATAAACCTCACCGCAAGGCTTATCTCGACCATTTTTACAACATATATCAATAACATCTTCTTTGCTTATTTTTACAAACATCTGTTTCACTCTCCTTTGAATTGCGAATTTATTGACTATTTTCGCAAAATATCTTCTCTTACACACCGCTCCGCAACGGGTGGCTCACAATATATCATACAACCTGTTCGTGTATAATCTCCGTCACATTCTATGCCATTTTTATCAAGCCAATCATCAAGCTCCGCACTAACTTCCGCAAGTCTTTCGGCAAGATATTGACCTATTCTCTTATAATTTCCAGACAATGCTTCAAGACCAAGCCTTTGTAACAATTCTTTTTTACTAATCTTGTTGTCGTTCATCCAATTACGGAGATTGACATATATACATCGTTCTTTTAACCAACCTCTGAAAAGGGAGTCGGTACTTTCGCTACACATCTGATGCACAAATTGTTTACTAACGCCATATTTATCAGCGATCTCTCGAAAAGTAAGTCCACTATTTCTTTCCATGCGATATATTTCTGCTTTTTTCATAGTTCACACCTCACAATCCATACTTACCAACATACCGACCATAGCTCAGTCCTTCCTCACGGCTGAGCTTGGCAACCTGTTCTAAGGACAGCTTCGGCTTTTTAGACTTCTTTCCCCCACGTTCTGCCTTTCGTCTACACTCAGGAGTGCAAAACTTTCTTCTTTTATCAGATTCAAAAGCCTTACCGCACAACTCACAATAAAAAGTTCTTACTCCTAATCGCACTTTGCGTTCTTTATATACTTTGTCTCTACATTCCATAGAGCAATACTTTCCGCGACGACAACTCGTTTTAAATTCTTTTCCGCAACACTCGCATATTTTTGTTAGCATATTAGCTATCTCCCTTCACGAAAACTTCCGCATACTGTATTCCGAATTTCAAGGCTTCCGTATGGCTATCAAAATATATATCTACCTTGTTTCCTTTAATAGCACCGCCGCAATCTTCGGCTATATATGTATGCCCATTTATAATTACTTCGGTCCCGTATGGAATCTTAGACGGATCAACAGCTATTGTTCGTCCAGCTGTTGCTTTTGTTCCCGTCGCTGTAATACCATCACATTTTCCGCAACACCGGGAACAAGCACAATAAGCAGTTAGTTTGAATGTTCCAAGGCTTTTTAACTTTGGCTGTTCCGGTTCCGGCTCTGGTTCGGCTTCAACATAAACAAACTCTGTTTCAGAAATCGCCGACGTTCCTACGGCGTAACCGCCCAAAAACACTATTACAAAAATCACAACAATAAATAAAAATAATGTCATTTTTTTCATATCCACCTTCTCCTTTTGTTTTATAAAGCAACAATTTCAAGTGCTTCTTCTACGCTATGAGCGCAGCCGGTAATCGCACCGGCACGCTTCATAGCATCTAAAAATTTTTGTTGATCTTCTCTCGGCTTTTCGCCGGGTAATTTAACTTCTAAGTATATTGCCTTACCGTCCGATATTCTGTGACCAAAAATATCACTCTCGCCGTGATTTCCTATATTTACGATAGCTCCGTACTTTGTATAGAACTGACCGACAGTATGGTTCCGGGCCACACAGCCGTTTTGACAGAGAGCGACGATTATTTTGTTTTGAAGTGTGGTTTCGGGATTCATAGAAAACACCTCGTTAAGTTAATATCCGATAGTCCAGTCCGGATGTCTTAAATCAAAAGCATCGCCCATTTGAATAATGTCTGGGTAGTTACTCATAGCTACTTGTTTTGCATACTTGTCAATCTCGTAAGCATAGTATTTAACATTTGTAAATCCCATTTTATCCAAGCAGTAACGCCCAGTACCGATGCCGTCATACATTGAAAGAACCACGATTTCCTCGTCTTTTGGAACATCCTTCAACGCACCATCTAAAATATGTATAATTACTTCCGCAGTCCAACCGTTCCCAAGACCTTTATAACGTTGAGTATTGCTAACGGCAGCAGTATAATTGTCAGGGAGCGTTTGTAATCTCTCACATTCTATCGGTGTAAGTTTGCGAATGATATAAAAACCGTCTGCAAGTTTAATAGGATATTGCTTCCCTTTGATTGTGATTAAGCCGTTTTTTACTTCATAAACAGGCTTGTCTGTCTTTTCAAACTTCGTCGTGGCGCAACTGCTTGTTACCATACTACCCGTTGAAAGAGTGGGCGATTTCTCGTCTATTTCTGCCACATTATAGGCATTAAACTGTTCGGGTAAATATCCGTATTTGTCAACAAGCTTTGGAATTGCTTTTTGTATCGTTTCACATTCGCCTACATTTTCGGCGGGTACAGCATAAAGTCCTGTTGCAGGTGCAGCCGCGTCTCCGTTCCCACCGCTTTGTGCAGACGACAAACAAACTGACTTCCCGTCAACGGAATAAATCCGTTTTCCTTGTGAGGTGGATATTTCGCCGCTTGGTCTTGGTAAACCGCCAACCCTAATTGGTGTAGCGTACAATCCAGTATTTGAACCGATTCCACCGCTTGTGGCCGTTTGCGACACGCTCTTTCCATCTACTGAATAAATTCTGTTGCCTTGACCACCGTTTCCTATCTCACCAACTTTAATAGGTTCAGCCACCATTGTATGCCTTCTTCTTCTTATTGTGTCTTCTGGAATAGCACCAGAACACCGAGTCGTAAGAGCATACGATTTTTCATTACTCGATAAATTCTCTCCGCTCTCCAAAATATCCCTTAAAACAATTCCTCTATCTTCCGGCTGTTCCACGTCCCAGTTAAAAGCATAAAACCTTTGCCTGTTCTGAGCAGAAACTAACGCGCTGTTAATATACATTAAATCAACACCGAGTTCTTTTGCGATTTGATCTTTAATTGGTTGTGCAGCCGATTTATTATTTTCGTACAAGAAAAAATCCGGCTTAAATTTTTCTTTTGCTATAAGGTAGTTTTTAAACAACTCCCAACCTAAGCCTTCCGGCTCTGTTTCTCTGTTGTTTTTCTGTGCAATGCTCCAATGAGTACACGGGCTACCGCCCATCAAAATTTTTATCATTGTCTTTTCCTTCCTCTCATTACTTGCGCTGCCCAAAACGCAGGATTTTTATAGCCTCTCTGCTTTCCGAGTTGTACTAGAGCTTCAAAACTATCGGCTCTCCCCTGCTCCTGACGCGCTTTTTTCTTTTCTGCCTCAACTTTTGCTGTTTCTTCTGCTGTAATACGCTGTAATTCTATTTCCTCGCGAGCTTTTATTTCCCTGGGGTGTAACGGGTACTTCGCACCGCAAAACGGACAAACAGGGGCCGTTTTGAACGTCATAAAACATTCAGGACACGAACGTATGTAAAAATCCCCGTTCTCGTTTAACTGTTTTTTACGCTTTAAAGGTTCTCCCAACGACCATTCTCTTTCATCGTCCGGTAAACCCACACGGGTATAATTTGCCACGAAGTCTATAATCTTCGCTGTCTTACCCGGCAGATACCTCATACAACGCATCATCTGTTGTATTCCCAGCGCCACAGATTCAGTGGGCCTTAATAACATACAGCATGTTACTTCGTCAATCGAAACGCCTTCGGATATGATTCCTACGTTGCAGAGCACCTTGAAGCTTCCACTTCTGAAACTATCCAAGAGTTTTTGCCGTAGACTTTTTGGAGTAGCAGCCGATAAGACTTCCGCGGATATTCCAGCCGAATTGAAACTTCTTGCGGTAGCTCTTGCGTGTTCAACTGAAACGCAATAACAGATTGTTCGCTCTCCTGGAGCAAATCGTTTATACGATTCAATAACATTTCCATATATAGCCCTCTCATTCATAAGTTTTTCTAAGTCTGATACCACATAATCACCGGCAACCTTGCGCAAACCTTCTGTTTCTACAAGTGTCGGTGCATAATATTCATATGGTGCAAGATTTTTATGTTCGATTAGCCACTTAACATCAACGCCCTCAATCAGATTATCGAATATATCACCTAAAGGCTTTCCGTCGAGACGAACGGGTGTCGCTGTGAAACCTACCGTCCACGTGTTGTAATGCTCAATTACTTTCATCCAACTGTTTGAACGACTTAAATGTGCTTCGTCTGCAACAATAAGTGCTGGTGTATCATATTCTCCTAAACGATTTGTTTCTGTTAAAATCATAGCCACTCTTGCATTTGAGATACCGAGCTTTTGAAACAATTCTTCGTGCTGCTGTTTCAGTTCTTGACGGTGTGTAAGCACTAATGCTTCGCCGTTTGTTTTGCGAATCATTTCAGCAAACATATAAGATTTCCCGGCTCCGCATGGCGCTACAATTAAGGGTTTGTGGAAGCCTTGTTTAAAGGCCTCCACTGTTTTCTTATATAAGTCGAACTGATAATCACGAAGCATCATACATCAAACGGCAAATCCGTTGCTGGTATTGAAGGTTCTGCAACAAAACCGTTACTCGGTGTCTGAGCAGCATCGGCATTTTTCCACGGTGCCAGTTTATCCTGTCTGTTCTTTGCAATGCAGTAAGCGACTTTAGCGTTAGTGTTGCCGTTGTATTCCTCGTGTTTTACGCGAACAGCGCCGACATTTCCTATCCACTGTTTTCCGGTTCCCATAGCTGTATTTGTAATGCCGAAGCTGTTAAAGAACTCACCTATGCGCTGGTTAGTACGTTCAATGTTGCTTGCATCCAGTACGAGATAAAACCATAACTTTGAATTGTAACCATTTACGGATAATGTAATTTCGTAACCTTCGTTACCGGAATTGAATTTTTTCTCAATAACGTCCTCAATTCTCACTCTGTGATCTCCCGCCGGGATGATTTGAAAATCCTGTTCCTTATACTGTGTTGCATCAAAATTCCAGTTTGCCATTTTAATTTTCCTCCTTAAAATTTGTTGGTTTATTTAATGTTGCATTAACAAATGCTTGTGTTAATTTGAGTGCTTCTCTCCTTGAAAAGCCGTCCAGCAATAGCCGTTTGTGAAATATTGAACACATATCGGCAAGTTTTTCGAATAATTCTTTCATTGTTATACCTCCGCATTAAATGTAGGAATAGTGCTTGACATATCTGCTGCATGTAGTAGAAAAGCAAGCGGAAACTGTCTAAAAGCATCATAGACTGCAAAATTCCCATTTTCCGTTCCCATGTGGCAGTTAATAGCTGCTATTTCTTCGTCTGTAAGTTTCATAAACTTTTGAATTATGAAAACGCTTTTTGCGCCGTGACTGCCGAAACAAGTATCTTCCTGGAATGTATAAAACGGGACCTGAATCCATACGCCGTTTTCTTTTTTGTTACGAAGTTCAGTTTTGTAACAACCGACTTTACATAAGTCGTGGAGAAGTGATACGATAAGTGCTGTTTCAGCAGAGACTTTTACCTCCGGATATACTTTAACCAAACGTGCTAATTCGTTAAATACGCGGATGCTATGTTCGCATAAACCACCTTCGTAAGCTTCGTGATATTTTGTGGATGCCGGGGCTGTAAAGAAATCGGAATTTTCGATCCATTTAAGAAGTTCTTCTGCTCCGTCTCTCTTAACATATCGTGAATATAATTCTATGAATTTTTCTTTGTACATTTCTTTGCTCATTTCTTAACCTCCGGTGCAGTAAATGCATTTTCCGGCATACAAGATTTGCGCAAGAAAAGCTGGTCCTTCGCCATAACAGTAGGACTACCCTCTGTAACAAAAAACCACTGCTTGACATTCTGCTTATCATTAGCAGATGTAACATAAGCTACGATGTTACATAATCCACATACTTGCTGTTTAATTTTTGCCGGAAGCATGGGCGATACTCTGTTTGCTGCTTCTCCTGTCGGTAATGTAATTGATTCAACATCTTCCCAACAGTTGAATATCACGTTTGTGTCGCAAAAAGCCGCTTTGCGGACAAGAAACTTGACTTTGGTATACACAGCAAGGTAATATTGTCTTATGTCGCCGGAAAAGCCATTTTCGCGGATTTCTACGATATATGCGTCTATCAAATCAGTAAGACAGTCAACAATGATGTTGTCGTACTGTTTATTTGTTGTCGCTTCCTCAAAAATATCCACAAAATCCTTAAAACCTTGCGCTTCCCTAACCACCAAATTAGGACGCTTGAAATTTTTCAGCACGATCGCTGAGTTGTCACTACTGATAAGCAGTGATTTGCCAGGTAAGCGAGTTGCATTAACTGTTTTACCGCTACCGGGCTGACCGTATAAACACATAACAGCCATTATAATTCTCCTCTCATACTTTTTATTTGTGCCGCACTCATACCAAATAAATCGGTATCAATGGGTTCGGTAATCACTTTAGTTGTAGTACAATAATCGCAATTATAATCTCGACAACGTTCTGCTTCTAACTCTCCATTTTTAATTGCTTGAAATCGTTTAATATTCTTGCGGACTTTTTCAAACGCTTCGTCCATATTCCACTGCGATATTTCCCCGACTTCTAAATGTGCCGGTTTTTCTTTCGTGGCTACTACAAATATAAATGGTAGCTTTTTGCCCGTGTTCTGTCGGACAATTTCTTGGTAGCAAGCTGCCTGAATATCGTAGCCCCAGTATTTAATCATCGGCTCGAATAAGTTTGGTGATCGCAGACTTGCCATATATTTTAAATCTGCTATGTATTCACCAGGTTTGTAACTATCCATCTTAATTTTGAACGGAACCCCTTCAATTTCGCCCGTCATAATTACTTGGTGTCTACCGGACAGATAGTGCATCATAACCGGTTGTGCTTCAACTAAAGCAACTGTTTCGTCGGTTTGAACAAACTCTGCATACTTGCCGCCACCTTTTTTGAAAATATCCTTTTCATTTTCAAGCAGGAACTTTTGCTGGTTTTCCTTTGTCCCGGTAAGCGATTCATCGAAATAACTTCCTAAAAGAAGTGCTTTTGAAAAATCTTCATTATATGTGCCATTCAGTTTCGCCATTGCCATTGCCGGGCATTTCATAAAATCCTTAAACTGCGATACCGACATATACTCGCGGTTGGCCTTGGGGCCATAATAGTTAGAACTCGTAAGTTTCACTTTCTGCCTCCTTCCGGGTGTCTAATATACATTCCTCACACCAGGTATCACCGTCAATGTCATAATAAATGTCGCCTTCGTATATTGGTTCTCCACAGCAAGAACATTTATAAACTATCGGAGGTTCCGAAGCGTTAGGACATCGTGGCAAGCATGGATTTCTGTGACAATATTCACACACACCGTTTCACCCCTTTGTTTTGTTTGTATTTGTACACCTCTTTAATGAACCGTTCGGCAGCCGCTTTCAAAACATCGTGATCTACATTTCCATGTATTCGGACTGTCGATTTCGCTTGTTTGCACTCTGCCATGTTGTTACTCCTTTCTCAAAAATTCCACTCTCACGGGAATTTTTAGCTAAAAAAAATTTTTTTGATCTGTTCAGCACTCAAATTGTATTTGTTTACAATCTGCTGTATTTCCCTTTTGCGAAAGGCCGCTCCGTTTTCGTGTAACTTGCTTGAAAATGTGGATTGTTTCATGTTTAAGAACTCCGCAAGAGAACGGTTGTTATCACCATTATCAAGCATAACTTTTTTAAATTCTACTGCATTCATTATAATTCTCCTTTCTTTAATTCCACCCTGACGGGAATTTTATAATATTATATTACAATAACTTTTTCGAAATGTCAATATCTTTTTCCCGTAAAAATAAAATTTTTCTTGCATTTTCGAAAAATTACCTTTATAATAGAATTCATGGGGGGTGATAAAATGGCAATTAATAAAGTTGGAAACAGTATAAAAGAGGCACGTAAAGCAAAAGGTTTAACACAGAAAGACCTTGCTAAACTTTTAGAGTGCTCTCACACTACTATTAGTAAATACGAACAAGGCGAGATTGAAAATATGCCACGACCACGTATGCAAAAAATGGCTGATATATTAGGAGTTTCTCCGGTTATATTGTTTAATTTTGCAGACGAACAGCAAAAACAGCCCGTACAAGACGAGCTGTCAGACGTTAAGCGGGCTTTGATTGATTTGGTGGAGGGACTTTCGGAAAATGAAGCGGCTGTACTTCTCGCTTCATTGAAAAGTGGTCTTGGAAGATAGAGCAAGCCTTTTCTAAATCTTCCGTGTTGAGTGATAGTATTAGTTGTTTCAATTCTTCTTTTGCTGTCATGCTTCAACATTCCTTTCATTAGAACATACGTTCTGCTGTTATGACAATTATAGTAAATATGAATTGTCTGAACAATGGTAAATTTTCCAAATTTCATAGGCTTATTTTATAGCAAGTGCAATTAGAAAAACAATGTGCAAATTTGATAGATAGGTGTTCAAATTTGCAAATCAAGTGTTCAAATTATAAAAAATAAATGATACTTTTAGGAGGCGAATATGCTCACTACTTACTTAAACACCCTTAAAACCAAAGGAAATTTCACTTATGAGACAATATCAAATTTGAGCGGTATATCCGAAGCAACAATTAGAAATATTTTTTCGGGAAAGACCGAAGATCCTCGTTTTGAGACCGTTGCAGCTATCGTTGTTGCAATGGGTGGTTCACTTGACGCCATCTATTCCGCTGCGAAAAAAGATGATGTCGAAGCAAATGCCGTCATTGCCATAAAGGATGCATACGAAGAAAGAATCACACTCATTAAAGAACAATACGAACACCGTCTTAATGAAAAAGATAAACATTATGAACGATTATTGATTGAAGCAGAAAAACATATTGAAACAATAAAACTTGACAAACGCTGGTTTAGAATAGGTTTTGTTGTAAGCATTTTTATTTTTGCAATGTTGTGCATTGCAGAACTACTAAACCCTAACCTTGGTTGGTTTAGATATTAACTTCGAGGATGTGTAACGAATGGATAAATATGCAATATATTTAAGAAAAAGTCGTGCTGACATAGAAGCGGAAAAGCTCGGCGAAGGGGAAACATTAGCAAGACATAAAAAGATTTTGGCAGAACTGGCCGCAAAAAAAGGCTTATACGTAGAAGAAATTTATCAAGAAATTGTTTCCGGAGAAACAATAGCTGCACGTCCGGAAATACAAAAACTAATTAATGAATGTTATGCCGGGAAATACAGAGGAATTATTATAATTGACGTTGATCGTCTTAGTCGTGGTAATCAAGGCGATATGCAGACCATAATGGATTGCTTGAAATTTTCCAATAATCGAGACGGATTATTAGTTGTTACGCCTACCAAAACTTATGATGTGGCCCATAATCCCGACGATGAAGAATACATGGAATTCGTATTATTCATGTCGCGTCGAGAATATAAAACAATTCAAAAGCGACTTGACAGAGGACGCAAGCAAGCTGTTGTTGAAGGTAATTTTATGGGTGCATACCGTCCGTATGGTTACGACATCGTAAAAACTAAAACAGCAAGAACACTGTCTCCCAATCCGGAGGAAGCTCCGATTGTAAAGAATATATTTGAATGGAAAGTATATAAAAACATGACACCAGGGGAAAGCGCAAGAAAATTAACATCTTTAGGTGTGCCCACCTATACAGGAGACGAAGAATGGTCTATTGCAACAATAAAGAATATTTTGCAAAATCCCACCTACTGTGGTAAGGTGCGCTGGAATGAAAGAATGACAATAAAATCAATGGTAGATGGTAAAATTGTTTCAAGCCGCCCACGTTCAACGCATACGCAGCATTATATGGAATATGAAGGCAAACATCCGGCCATTGTATCGGAGGAATTGTTTACAGCAGCGCAAAAAGGATTTCATAGCGATAAAACAAAAAAAGGCCAGGAATTAAGAAATCCCTTAGCCGGATTGCTCGTATGCCAAAAATGCGGTCACGCCTTGGTTTTTAACGCCGGAAAACTCGGTCGCCCAAGAGTTTTGCATAAGCAATCCATGATTTGCAAGGTAAAATCGGCCCTTTTGTCGGATGTTTTAGGTGCTTTTATTCATGGTCTAAAAATGTATTTAGAGGATTTCGAATTAAAAATAGACAACCAGCCAGATGTTAACGAAAACGAAATCGCCGAACAAATCTCAACATTAGAAAAAGAAAAGAGAAAAATCGAAAAAACTCTTGATAAAATTTTCGACGAATACGAAGCCGGCGTATATACAGCAAACGAATTTGTCAAGCGAAAAGCAAAACACAACGACAGAATGTCAAACATTGACAGGGAAATTATTGAACTGCAAAATGCTATTCCTGAGAAGGTAGAATACGAAGAAAAAATTGATTATCTGCATGATGCTATAGAAATGCTCGGAGACGATGAAATCCCGGCCAAACTCAAAAATGAATTTTTAAAACAGTTCATTCAAAAAATTGAGTTCAGCCGAGAAAACAACGATGAATTTGTTTTAGACGTCTATCTCAAGTGATATTGGACAATGATCGCTGCCGTAAATGTCGGTCAAGATGTCAGCACTTTTAATTATATCTTTTGCAAAATCAGAAACCAAAAAATAATCAATACGCCAACCAACATTTCGTTCTCTTGCCTTTTGACGATAGCTCCACCACGAATATTTTACTTCGTCTGGATGTAAATGTCTGAAACTGTCAACGTAGCCCGACGAAATTAAATCAGCGAACTTATCTCGCTCTTGCTGAGAGAAGCCTGGATTATTGCGGTTAGCTTGCGGATTTGCTAAATCTATAGGATTTGCAGCCACATTCAAGTCGCCGCATACAATGACAGGCTTTGGTTTTGGAACCTGTATAGATGATGGATGTGCAGTATTTATAGCACATCTATCATCTATATAAACTTAAAACAATACTAAAAAGAATGGATGATAGATTATGACAAACCATATTAGAGTAACATGGAAAGATCAAAACGGACGCCCTTGCCCGCCGGCAACATACAGAAAAGTTACAATGTCAAGATATAAAAGTGGTTGGATTTTAGATTTACCGGAAAACAATTATATATACGCCTCCCAAGATTGTGCCAAAAATGCCATCGATGAAATTTTGGGTGGGACAGCAAGACGACACGTAGAAAGTAGGTTAAAAAAAGGTGTAAAAATAATTGGAGAGAGAGAGCTATAATATGCGTATATGTATTTGCTGCAAGAAAAAACCATATAACACTTATTTCAAACATATACCGTGCTGTTTAATTTGTTTCGGGCGATTGATAAGAGCATCCAGACATTATGCAAAAAAATCCGGGGTAGAGCGATAAGCCTACCCCGTTTTGTTATTTTGCAACTATAATTGCGTCATAGCCGTCTGCTTTGAGTTTTTTTAGCATAGCTTCTGCGTTAAGTTTAATTGAGTATGCACCGACTTGAACACGGTATAATTTCTTCGATTTTTCGCCTGTGGCAGCTTTTTCTACATACTTAATATCAAGTGACTTCAATGCACCTTTCGCAATAGCTATACCCATGTTTTTTTGTTCTTCTGCCGTGTCTATAATCTCAATATCCTTCTTGGTATCTATGAAGGCAGTTTCGACTATAACAGCAGGTGCTTTGGTGTTTCTTATGAAAGCATAATAATCGGTTCCGCTTGTGTTTTTTCGTATCTTAGCACCTCGTGAGTTTTGACCGATGGACGCAATTTCAACAAGTATATCCTGAGCAAGTTCTTTTCCTTCGCCAACAACTATACTGTGATATACTTCTGCACCATCGCCGCCGCCTGCATTAGTGTGAATATCAAGCGCAAGGTCAGGATCGAAAGCATTACATTCTCTTATTTCCTCATTCACATCGTCGTTTTCGTCTTTTGTTCGGCTCATAAGAACCGTAACCCCGTGTCTTTCCAATTCATCACGACAAGCAAGCGCTATGTTTAAGTTAAGGTCCGCTTCCTTAAATCCGTTGGCTACTGCTCCGGGATCTTTACCGCCATGACCTACACCGATAAAAACTTTTTTCATTTTTTTACACCTCAGTTGTGTTTTCTTCGTTGTTTTCTATTTCGGTTATATACTGAGCGTTTATTGCTGTCTGTATTTCCGCAAGGTCGCTTTCCTCCAAAACACCTTTATCATACCAGCCTGCCGCATTTAAAATAATCTGATAATCTGCCATTTTACCAACGGCTTTTATAAAGCCTTCTTTTAAAAATTCTTTTAAGCTAAACATCATACATTACCTCCTAAAGATAAAACTGCGTTTTGTAATTCATTAAACTTATTATCAATATAAGCCTTTGGATCAGCCACATATTCAACACTCATATGTGCATTTGCATCATTGAAGATGTTCGTAACAGGCTTGTGCGTTGTAAGTGCTTTGTATTGTGCGATTTCTTCTTCTGTTAAATTTAAATCGGTTTCTATCGGTGTTTCTAAAATATAATAGACTATTAAAGGATTTTCCGTTGAAAATGTTTTTGCAAACCAATCAGATACAAGTGACCTCATTTCGTCTTTAGTTTCTGTTCCCACTATACCAACGTCGTCTGCGTTTACGGAAAAATATAAATGGCTCGCAGTTATGTGAAATACATACGGAAGTGTCATAACTTCGTTCCAAATTGAAGTGTGTTTAAAATGAGTTGAAATTGCAGCAAATTTTACGGCAGGCATCGATAACTGATAATTAAAGTAAACAGTATTAGCGCTCGCAGTAAAGAAGACATTTCCTGTAAAGCGTTCGCCTGTGTTGATATACTTATAAATCCTCTGCACATACTTACCTCTTGATAAGTCAATTTCATCACATATCCATTGCTGTCCGTTTTCATCGGTATAATTACCACCAGAAGCAACTGGAAGACCGGGCAACCCGTTTGGCGTGTTGAATGTTGCGGTTTGTACCACGTGCCCCTTTGAATACGGAAGGGCAGAAGTACCGACGTTTAACTGCGGTTTAAACACAAGGTTATTTGCGGTATAACCCGACTTAATCATTATTTGGTAATTATTACTCCACGATGTTTTTACAGTAAAGTATCTCCCCTGACCAATATCAAAATCATACCCTCTAAGATACAAATAATAAGTTGTGACACTTCCGCCGCTTGGACAACCGCTTATATGATATGTTCCCTTTAACAAGTTCGAGTTTGCAAAATTAAAATAAGCATCTGCTGTTGCAGTTCCGTTGACAGTTATACTGCCATCATCATTGACAACAAAAGTCACCCCATTTGAAGTGTGTTCTGTTTTCTCATATGGGAAAGGAATTAAGTTACCGCTATATACATCTGCTCGTATACTTCCACCACTACCGACACTCACAAGTTCTTGCGGATTTTCAACAGTGGGTGTGTCTGCTTGTGTTGTTTTGCCATATATATGCAATCCTTTGAGCTTTGCGTTTGCACTATCGTTTGTTTTAATAAAAACTCCTTCGGCATTTTCAACAATAGTGTTAATTTCATTACCCGCATCCACACATTCTTTAATATCATTAACTTTACTGTCCGTATAATCTTTAACGCTTTTAATATCCTTGTCCACATAATCTTTAACAGCTTTTGTTGTTGGGTATGTTGTATCGTTGACAGCATCATCAATCGCTACCGACTTGTTCGCCAAAACTTCTTTTGCAGATAATGTTTCAGCCGTTGCCTTGTCAAGCTCGGTCATATCCTCTTTGACATTATCTATAATGTCACAAATTTCATCTATCGCGCCACCAACATTATCTGCTGCAAGCTCAGTGTTTGTGTTGTCGTATTTAACATCTTTTGCGTTTGAAGCACCACCGTCTCCCGCGCAAAACTCCTTACATACTGAAAATGGTGTTGTTGCCATAGCTTACCCCTCCTTTTTGTTAAGTTGATAGCCAAAGAAAAAACTAACAACCATAGTAAAGATTTTTTCAAAATTTTCCGGTACAACGTCGCCTCTTAAAGCCAACACACAAAATACTGCCGTGAGAGCTAACGATATTATGTTTTTTACGTTAATCAGTTTTGCAAATCGTTCTTTCATTATGTACCCCCCTATTTTTTATAGTGTTCTGCTTCGTCTACCGTGTCGGTTATGTTAAACTCACTTTTCAAAAATTGTTTAACTTCACCATTTCCACCGTTTTCCAAATACTTATGTCCTGCTACTATTCTTTCACCTATAGGCATTTCACTGGACATTATAGTTAATCTTAAAAGTGACATGTAATTCTCGTTACTGTGTTCTTTCAAATCTCGCAAATCCTTCATCACACTGTTGATAGCTTTAAAAATTTTCTTAATCGCTAAAAAAATTACACCCAAGGCAGAGAGAACAGCAGCGAGCTTAATTATGCCATCTGCATATTCCATTTTAAACCACCTCCCAATCTGCCGAATATTCCTCTGGACTGTACGGTGTATCACGCAACGCGCGATATACAACATTGTCCGTATAAAGCATACATTCATCTTTTAAATACATATCACTTGTACTTGTAGGTTTTACAAATGGTTTTGCTTTGTTCGGATTTGTTGTATGTATAACACGCCACAGAGAGGGCAAATTTGCAGGATCGGTGTCTGGATAATGCGCCGCATTATACGGCTGCAAAAGGCCATACACTTGTCCTTCATAAACACACGGCGAACCGACCGGCCAAGACGTGTAATCTTTACTATTATCATAGAGTGGTATTTTACTTTCCTCTGCAATAATCGCTGTTCCTGTCATGTTTGCTGATCTGCCTCTAAGGTCAAGTGCTTCTCTTTTACCTTGTTCTCTCATAAGATTTAAAACAAACTCTTTACTGTTCATGCCTCTTGTACCCCCTCTTGATATGCTTTTGCCAACTCGTCATACACAGAGTTTCCACTGCTTGATGGTTTTTCGTTTTCCGTCTCTTTGTTTGCAGCTTCAATTTCTGCATATCTGTCGGCATCAAAAGTGAGTTTTTCTCCGTCCCACTTATGCGCTCTTATTCGGTCGCCTGACAAATCATATTCTGCGAGGCCTATCTCTGCCTCAATTCCTCCGCCGATGCTTGCGACATATAACAAATAGTTATTTTCGTCTATTCCTAAATACACTCTCATATTTTCACCCCGTATATCTTTAGTGGTTTGCAACGACTTGTGCTTGAAGTATCCAAATCGTCTGTCCCACCACTATTAACTTTCTGCTCGTAGATTCTGCCAAAATGAAGTGTTGCCTTATCGCTTATGCTTATTTCTCTAAGGAATATCTTGGCATTATCATCATCTTTATAAAGTTCTGAGATGTATACAGTGCTATTGGCTTTTGCTACAACTGTGCAAAGTCCGGTGCTGGTCTCAATAGCAAGAAAATCTGAATCATCACTGGATAGCTGCACTGTTCCGGATTCGAAAATGCTATCTGGCGAGGCGTTTTCCCAAACCACAGTTATTTTTTTTGCTAAATCATTTATGTGTATGCCACTATCGCGAGGTGTTTTACAATCGTCACAATATACTGCAACATTTCCAGTACCTACACCAAAAGGAGCGCAAGGCACAAACCGTCCAGCGTGGTACTCATAACCCACAACACCAATATCGGACGGGCACCCGCTACACTCTGCTATAGTAGCATCTTCATACTTTGCCCCCGTTTCGGTATTAATAACAACACCGCCAATTGCAAGAAAGTTTTCTCCGTGTGCTAATATTCTGTTATTACTTAATACTAACTGCATGTCTTAAACCTCCTTCGCATCAAAAGCTGTCCCGTTATATACTAATTCGTAACGTTTTCCGGCTTGCAAAACAGTCCCGCAAGTAATTCTGTTGATTGTGTTGCTCACAACACCCACCGTGTTTGTGTCTGCCGGCGCTTGAATCATGGCAATTTGCCCTTCTGCAAACTCGGAAGGCCAGCCGGACGAAACAGTAAATTCGTTCGTGTAAGATGACATGTCATATTCGGATATATCGAATGAATAAACTGCAATCGTATCACCCTTGCGAGTGGTATAAATCCGGTAATACTTATAAGAACTCGGCGCACTTATTGTACGCTCAACCGGGGCTGTGTCCTTCGCCGTATAAGTTCCAAGCGTTGACCATGTTGAACCATCGTTGCTGCCCTGCAATAAAAATGTACCGGCAGTTCCTGTCCCCCACGATACACACAGACTAATTTTTTTTACCGTGATTGCTGCCGGAAGTTCTAAGGAAAGCCACGCCTCAGTTTCAATTTGTACAGTATTCCAGTAAGTGTTGCTCGCTCCGTCAAACGCTCTGTATGCCTGCGTGTTGGTGTTATTCGCTCCGGACGCTCTTACAACATAGAGGCCGCTGTCCGCGTATGTCAATGTAGCGTTTTTCCATGTTGTCGGGACCGGATTTACAGTTATAGTTTCTGCCGACCCCCGCAACACACGATTTGCAGAAAGTTCATAATACCGCCCCGTCAATCTGCTTTGTATAATACTATCAAGCGTAGCCTTATTCAGTGGTGTTCCTTCAACAGAGGGATTATCTGCACGAGCCATATCGAAAGTATTTTCCATACCATCAACAGGAAACAAGGTTATTCGCCCCGGATTCAAAGGAACTCTATCCAAAATCTCTTTTTCTATCATTCTCATACCTCCCCGCTATATAAATCACCTGAGTAAAAATACGCATTTACCATTTTTGTTATTAAATCATCCACGTCTTTAAGAATCTGTTCCATGTCGTTCGCCATCTGATATGTAAGACGTTTTTTTGTAGTAGGCGCTTCCGGAGTGGCAGAAAATGTTGTAAGCGCTGCACGAACATCCTCTATATTTTTCATATAGCGCTTTATGTCATTAAGCGTTGGCTTATCGCTTTCGGTCCAGTTTTTTTTGACGACCGGCAATACAACATATCCGGCTTCGGTTAGCCTATTTGCCACATACTCCACAGCACTTTCAACCCGATTCATGTCGCTGTGGTTATATGCACCTTTAAGCGAAGTTTCCCATTCGGATTTTTCTTCATCGGTCATGCCGTGCCAACCTTTTGCTTGCAATTCTGCGTAACGGTCAACATCTGCTTGTGTTCTGTCTGTAATTAAATTAAAATCATCTAACGACATGTTCATCACCTCACAACTCTACCAGAGTATGTTCCTTTAAACGCACCACCAGTAGTGGTGTATTTAATTTCGGTTATAGCCACTTCATTGTCTGCATATTTATTTTCTGCAGTAACAACATCCAATGCGCAGAGACGCGGATCGGCTCTGAATTCACCGGAAATAGTCTGGCGCCCTTTAAGTACATCTGCCGTTCTCGCAGCAACCTTTTTAGCGTCGGCTGCTGTTTTTATAAATTCGTTTGCTACTGTTTGCACTTCACCCGAAGATGCAACAATAAATGTTTCCTTTTGATTTTCACCAAATGTTACTTCGACGGCCTTCAACGGTTTGGAAAACGAAATTTCAGGATGCGCATACGAACGAAAACGATTTATTGCGTAATCTGTTACCAAGCTGTTATGCGGCTCCATACGAACTTTTCCAATCCTATCTTGATGCAATACACAACAACCCATGTGTGCTATCATTTGTAAAACATCTGCAATCGTATATTCCGTGGTTTCTGCCGAAAAATCCGTTGTCTGATTTTTTAGACTTTCATCCACATAATATCTCTCCGAACCGTCCGGCAACACCGTGAGTTCCATCTGCTCAAACGCTGATGTAGCAATATCAAACAAGGTTCCGCTTCTAATTCCCGTATACACGTCGTTAGCAAACGTAAGCGAATCTCTTGCAGTAAATGTTGCTTCTAAACCATTTGCCGGTGTGTTCCATTCACTAAGCCATAGTGTGCCACCGTCAATCCACTCTGTTAGGCCATCTACCTTCATTCCGTACTTTACAGTAACCTCTTGGCGTTCTATTAAATACTGTTCAAAGCCACTCGGATTACTGGGGTTCCAACGCCCTGTGCTGTTATCTAAGCTAAATTTTATCTCGCTCTTAGGCAGTGCTGCACTAAGCAAATCGGCACCTTCGGTATGTTCGTAACTCATAAGCTCGGATTTCGTGTAAAATTCACGAATACCTAAAAACACTTCTGCAACGCGGCAACGGCGATTCGGTAAACTCCACTCGTTTACTTCGACCACAATTTTATCGTAGCTTTGTAGCGCCGTGAAAATTTGCGAAACAGTGCTCGTGTTATCTGTTACTTCCTTTTGAAAAACAACTGTTGAACCGTTGTATACTGTGACCTTGAACGACGTGGCATATTCGTCAAAAGCATTGCCCCACGTGATTGTTATACCGGGAATTAACGTTGTGCGCACCGAAGAAAACAGAATTGTAATTGTCGGTACTGAACCAAAAACACCATCGGCACCGGATAACAATGATGTTGTATAACCCGGATCAACCGGTGTTTCGTCAAAGTAATTAAATGTGCCATCCAATCCCCAAATGTTATGCTCCAACGTTGCATATTTTTCCGGCTCTTTATCAAGAGCATTTGTTATTTTTGCTGCCTCGGAAAATGTTTCCTCGTTTGTAGCCGTTGTTGCAGCTTCCAGTGCTAACCCCGGCTCAGTTACGCCGAACGTGAGCTTTATAAATGTTTCCGGAAGAAGCAATTCGTCGTGCGCGGCTTTCCAATCTTGTGATACTGCAATCATAAGCTACACCTCCACAAGCGAAAATCCGCAGTCAACCCAACCCATTACCTCTCCTGTCGCCGGGTTTCTACGCCACATTCCACCTTTACGATCTCCTACGTACATCTGTTTTGTTTTATAGTCTGCTGTTGTTTGATCGAAAAATCTAACAGTTACATAAAAATTCGTGTCAAACGGTCCTATAATGTCAGCCCACTGTCGAGCAGTTAAATAACGCCATTTTACTTCAACCTTACTTACACCATGTCTTACTACAGAGCCGATAACTTTACCTTCAACATTACGGCCGCTATCTACGAGAGTGCTTGTGTTTGCACTATATTCTGACGGTTCAGGACATTCCCTGCCGTCGATTGTCAATAAAGCCGGAATAGCCATTTATATCGCCTCCTTAAAAAAGTGGCGCTCTCGGCGCTCTAATATCCATATCCTAATTGATTACCCATAAGCGTTCTGCCACGCTCTGCCTTTGTTTTTTCAACGCTCGCATATATTTGTTTTCCGTCAAGGTAAACATTAATATTCTGTTCTCCGGAATTGTTGTTATTACCCATAGCAGCCATTACAGCACTGTAAACACCCTGCGATACTGCAGCTACAATCTGGTCGTTATTTGCAACAGCAGTTCTGCCATTGATGTTACCAACAAGCTCCGGTCCAGCTTCGCGGGCTATGAACATTTGGCCTACGTCCGGGAAACCGCCTTGCGCGTACCACTCTACATTCATTTTAGGAATTGACGTAGGTAATCCGAGTGTTTCCAAGGTAGTTGCTATCCATCCCTTTGCTTCTGTACTGCTCCATGTGATGTGAGGCGTTTTAATTTTGAACGAAGGAAGTTCTAATTCGGACCACCATTTTTTTAGGCCCGTCCACGCAGAACTTAAACCAGTTTTTAAATTCCCAATCAAACTGTTACCCAATTTAGCAAATTCTGATTCTTCGCCGTTGTCTATACCAAATGTAGATGTAAACCAAGTGCTTAACTGACCGAATACGCCTGTATAATCGCTTTGTTTTGTGTTTTTATCTACACCGCCAAACAATCCTCCGGCAATTTTTTTGCCCAGCTCTGAAAATTCCGTAGAATCACCGTTTTTGATTCCATTTTCTGTTTTAAACCAATTCCACGGCATCAAAGCCCAAGTTTTCCACGAGGTTTCTTTTGCCTTCAAGTCCGCATCGGAGCCAGAAAATAAACCTTTAGAAAGTTTTTCGCCAAGCGTCTTAAAAATGGAAGATTCACCAGTGGAAATTTCGTTTTCAGACTTGAACCAGTTCCACGGCCAGATAGACCAATTTTCCCATGAAGATTTTAGGCTTTGCATCTTATCATCTGAGCCATTAAATAAGCCATCAGTTAAATTTTCGCCACCGCCATAAAACAGTTTAGACGGGCTGTTTATATCGTTTTCTTCTTTGAACCAATTCCACGGCCAAATAGCCCAATCTTTCCACGATTTTTCTTGTGCTTTCAATTCGCTATCTGCCCCATCATACAAGCCCGTTGGAAGTTCAACACCCAACTCTTTCATGTTGTTATACAGAGTAGGCGTAATATTCGTTATTTCGCCAGTCATAGAATTTTTAATTCCAGTAATAACACCTGTGGCTTCGTCTGTGACAATAGTGATATTATCGAGTAAACCTTTAGCAGTAAATTCGTTTATATCTGCTCCCGCGCCTTCTGCAGTAGCCAACAAATCTAAGAATTTTTGATCTGTAGATAATTTTTGACCAATTAAATAGTTTTGAGCTTCAAGGTTCCCGGTAATTGCTCCCAACTGTGCAGCATCAGCAAGGCCTTTTGCCACTTCTTCGGGTACAGTTTTACCAGCCTTACGAGCTTCGTTTGCTATTTTTTCCATTTCTTTGACAGAAGGTGTCATAGCCTTTAACAATTCATCGATATTTTCTCTTGCTGCCGATGAAATGTCCATATCCAGAAAACCACCCATGTACGCATCTTGCAACTGAGAAATAAGAAGGGCAACATTATCGTATGTTTCATCTGGGAAAACAGCGGTAACTCCCTTCACGAAAAGATCTTCCGTGCTTTGCTGTAAAAACGGCACTAATTTTGTCATTTCCTCAGAATAAGCATTTTTAATACTATCTAAACCGAATGTGACGGTTCCGGTTTCTAATTCCCACTTTGAGTTTAAGAACTCATTCTGAATATCAGCAAGCATTTTATCTTTTATGGCCTGCGCTTCTTCTTTGCTCTTACCATCTAAAATTGCTTGGTCAAATGCCATTTCCGCAACCTGAATTTGTTGTATACGAACATCTTTTAAGTTTTTCATTTTTTCTTCTATTGCTTTGTTTGCTTGCGTTAGAAGATTTTTCATGCTTTCGTAAGATAACTCAGTCCCACTCGCATCAAGTTTTAACGCTGTCAATTTTGCTTTGTATTCCTTTTCAGAAACGTATTTCAAAACCTCTGCTATTTCTTCCTGAATACGAATAGCTTCTTGCATTTTTTCGGGAATCCACTCACCATCAACAAAGCCTTTGCTAACAACATTTTTGAGTTTAGCGCCTAAATCTGCTAATTTTGTTTGCTGCTCTAAGAAAAACGTATTTGTAAAATCAGCAAGTTGCTTTCCAGTGTCGGTGCCTTCGAGAGTTACTGCAATCGCTAAAACATATTCGGTTTGTTTTTCTTCCAAATACTTCTTAGCGTTTGACAAAAAACCATCCACGGCCTTTGTATATTCGCTTTGTGTAACTTCAATTCCGATTTCCAACTGTATGTTTTTGCGTTGAAGTTCTTTCATAGCTTCGTTGAGAGCGCCCTCGACGTCGGAAACTATTTTTTTCTGATCTACAAACAAATCCAATTTAAGCGACGCTTCGCTGGCTGTAATGTTATCAACCATGCCTTGCAGTTCTTTTTCGCTTAATACAACGTCGCCAAAATGTTCCTTTTGGTCGTCAAGGATTTGTTTTTTGTTCCAGCCAAGCGTAAAACCAGTAATAGTAACTGCCAGCGCTGCCACTATACCGATAGTCCAACCAAGAGGCCCTGTTCCGAATACCAATAGCGAACCAGCTATCCCCATAGCCGATCCGATAGCTGTTTTTAATACGTTTTCAAAATTTGCTCCTTCTTTTCCTATATCATAGGCACCATCAAAAGCGAATGTTAAACCAGAAATCATAAGTGTTAATCCAGCTTTTCGTTTGAAATCACCAATCGCTTTAGGATCTTTCAACCAATCAACAAAATCAAGAAGTTTTCCAGCAACCATCCAACTGGCTACAATGATTGCTATATCTGCTACAATATCAAGAACATCTTTAAGTTTTTCTTTTATGCCTGCAACGGACGCTTCTGCCTTTGCAAATACGGATTCATCCCACAGTGTATCAAGGTCAAGACCGAGACTACCACCAGAGCCTACACCACCGGCTCCACCTGAACCACCAGAACTACCGCTGCCTTTGTCGGGATCAATTACATTTAATTCATCAAATCCCATTGTATAATCTTTGAGTTTTTTTGCCTCTTTTCCAGCGTCACCTAAAGCCCCAGCAGCATCACCGGCACTATCAGCAACGCCGCCCAAACCGCCAGCAGAGCTGCCCCAATCAATTTTCTGTAATTCTACACCAAAAAATCCGGCTATAGCACGAGTAGCATCTGTTAAAACCTGCACAAAAGCTGTTACATACGGGATAACCTTCATCAATACAGGAATAAATAATGAACCAAACGCTTGCGCTAACGTTCTTGTCTGCATTGCCAAGTTACGCATAACACCTTCTGCTGTATTCATTTCGGCGGCATATGTACCGACAATTCCCTGATTCATAGCAGAATTCACCATCGTAGCGTAACGAACTTCTGATTTTTGTGCCTCAGATAATTTAGACATTTTAATATGCGCCATTCCGATAGAATCCAAATACTCTTGCATGGATGCTTCTGTTAAGGCAATACCGGCGTTACGGATAGGTTCAATTTCACCCGTGATAGCAGAACGAACAGCCTCGGACGCATCTTCAAGCGACTGGTATCTGTCATTATATGCAGCCCAAATATCGTATGATAACTCTGCCAAACCGACAGAAATTGCTGTGACTTGTTCTTGTGCCATGCCGAAACCACTAAGCAAAGAACCATACATTGAACTGTACTGCATAAACTGCTGCTGGTTGATACCCAATTTCTCGCTTATTTTTTCGGAATATGCAAGAACTTCTTCTGCATCCTCGCCAAACGCCCTACCAAAACGGAACTGAATACCATCCCATTGCATGGCGTCGTTAAAGATATTACCGAGGCCTTGACCAACCCATTGCGTTAGTTGAGTAATCTCTTGTAAATTTTGAATCATGGACATAAGGTTAATATTCTTTTTATCTAACGAATCCTTATGTTTGTTGTTCGCCTCAGTAGCCTTACGCGTTGCTTGCTCCATTCTATTTGTAGCTGTAACAGTTTTACTTACCTGACTTGGTAATTTCGCAAATCCATTACCGACTTTATCTATCTGCGTAGCAAGAGGAGCTAATTTTGCAGCAAGTTTTTCTATTTTATCGCCGAACTCATCTATTATTTGCGGATTTAACGAACTTGTAATTTCGGGAATTTTTTTAAGTGCATTTAAGCTGGTTGTCAAGCCTTTTGGATTTGCTATGCCGGACAAACTCGACATTCCACTTTCCAACGCTTGCATCTGTGCAGAAAATCCACTTAAATCCAATGTTTTTAATTCTCCCGCTAATGCAGGCAATTTCTTCAAAGTATTAATCGCTTTGGAAAAACCGGATGAATCACCGGTGAACTGGCTCACCCTTTTGAACGCATTTCCAAATCTTTCTAAAGCCTGTATACCCTGGTTAGTATTTTTTAAGCCGTTAAGGGATTCACTCAGCTTTTTTAAATTGTTTGCTACCGTGGATATTTTTCCGCTTTGTTTGAGTTTTACCAACGAATCCGCTAATTTTTCAACATTAGCTGCCGCAGTTCCCGCGGAGCTTCTTATTTGAATATCTAATGAATCTATGGTAGTAGACACTGTTTTCCACCTCCCTTAATTACGATATATCACCCCGTTCTCGCCGATTACACCTCCGAATGTAGCTGTAATAGTGTAAACCTCGGAATTATAAATTGTCGGCGTAGAAGTGTAAGATTTTGCAAATAATCCTAATTCCATCATTTTTTCATCAACAGTTTTGTATATCTTTCGCGCTTCTGCTCGCTTGCCTTTTTCTGCATTACTGAACACCTGAACACGATATACAACATCTGCATATTTATTCACCTTCGCGCTATCTAAGTGAATTGGAATATTTGAAATTTCATCAATAGTTACTGTTGGAAACTTTGTAGGAGTTTTCACATATTCACCTATCACTTGAATACCTTTATATAAAGAACGAAGGTGTTTCGCAACAGTATTGAATATTTCATTCGAGAAATCTATCACTGTCTGAACACCTCCTTCGCTATAATCAAAACTTGTTCTGTTATCGTCTGTACTGCATCGTACATAGCCTGTGCCGGTGGATTTCCGTATGTATGTTCTCCACCCGGAATATACCAACCTTTCGGATTATCCCAGTTTCCTTTTCCGTCCGGATATGTACCGGGACCAACACCAAACTCGCCAGCTTGCGGATGTCCGTAGCCATATTTCGCGCCGGAACCAAATTCAATAAATGCCACGCTTTCGCCCTCAGCATAAATTGTAGCAACACTGCCGTTATCATCCACACGAACAGAAACATCGTTCGTGCCGGTATAAATTGCCGTGCTAAATCTTATGGAAGCTACAGTAGCTCCCAACGCAGCTAAGCGCTGTCTTAATTCCTTTTCCTTTTCTTCAACCCACGCTTTGTACTTCCGCACTTCCTTTATTGCGGCATCAATGCTTTTATCAGTTAAATCAACGGTAATTCTTTTAGCCACGCGGCGACACCTCCCGCAGCGCTACCAAAAATCCATTTTTACTATCTGCTATTTTTGCAACTGTGTAATTATTTTCCTTGGGAGGTTCTATGCCAAACCATATTTTATCTCCTTCGGAAAAGGGACATTTTGTCATACTTATTGTACGGTTGTACTCTGTATGAGCACCAAATGCTTCTACCACTTCTTCGCCGACGTTGACACTTATATTTGCTTTCATCAAAACCGGTTCACTCCAGATTGTCTGCGTTTCCAGCGTGTCGTTTCCGTATTCGTCGAAAATAGGTTCTGTACCTACTACCGTGGCATAGTAAAATGGCCTTTGGTTTCTAACCAGACTGCGCATCACTCCACCCCGCTTACGTCAAATGTATTTTCTTCACCATCAACCGGCGTTAAAATCACCTGGGTTTTAGAAGATAAACCATCAGTAATCACGCTTCCGCAATTCGGCACTATCTTCTTTAACAATGCACTTACCTCAGGCCAACTACGGCTTATGCCGTTTTCACTATGGCTTGTCTGTCCCTCCGCTCCGCGCTGTGTGTACAATTCAACCGCAAGCTGAATCTGTATTTCCTCATAACGGAGCGGGACAGTTTTGGTATCATCATAGCCGAAGGGGTACATGCGATTTAAGATAAGCGATGCGGCCCGCGACAGCAATCGGTTCAAAGTAGCTTCATCCTCTGTGTCCGGTGCAATATCCAGCGCAAGCGCTTCTCTTTTTTCGGTATCAGTCATGTTACTCCCCTCCCATATTTTTGTTTATAGACAATGCTTTTGTCATAAACGTGGCCTTAATTTTCTCAACTTTTGCTTTTTGTTCTCGTTCCTTGCGTTCCTCTAATTCACTTCGAGTTATAGGACGCGGCTCTGTGGGATATTTGTTTTTATTACCCTTAGAGAACATATTCCCCACCGTAGAAGCCAAAGCATCGGCAGTGTACATACCGTTCAACCATAATTCTTCATTCATCCTACGGCGGCGAATTTCATCGGCTTTTCGATATGAGCTTGCAAGTTCGGGTTCTTCATACCAAAACTGATTAAACGTCATACCGATTGCCAAGTAATAAGGAAATATTTCCTTGAAAATTTCTGTATAAGTTTTGGGCGTTTCTTCGCTTACTTCACTACCGCCCAGACTGCGTTTCCCTCAACTTCCTTTTCGTCAGTTAATGTGGAAAGTGTTTCTGCATACATTTCCATGAGCGCATTTAACAAGCCTGTCTTGTCCGGACATTCATCGTATATTTCATCGATCAATGCTCTCTTGATTCCTCTGTGGTTTTTAGCAAATGCACCCGAGAAAAGCATAGGTATCATTGTTACAGGTTTTGTTGAAATCTGTTCTAAAACAAAACCCTGGCTTTCCATCATGCGGACGCTCTGACGGTTATACTCTAATGTGTAGTCCTTTTCATTGTAATTCAGTGAAATTTTACTCATTTTGGCGTTCTCCTCATTAATATTTTTTTTGTTTTCGGGCGGGGTTTAACCCGCCCATTTCATTTTTTATTTACGCTGCCGCAAATTCGACTGCTGTAGATGCTGCAATGTTGATGGTAAATTCGATAACTTCATCCACGCCCTTGCCGGGTACGCCGCAAGTATGCTGGCCCTGCCATGTGAACTTGGAACCATCGGAAAACTCTAAACTGTAATACAGCGCTGTATTAGCTTTTTCATTTACAGCGGTAAAGTCAGCCTTGGTATAGTTACAAGTGAATGTAAGCATATCCGAAGAACGAATACCGGGGATGTTTGTTACTGCCTCGTCGGACAGTGTGGTTGTTTCGAGCATATTAGGTTCGCCGATAAGGTCCGGAAAATCCTTGATGTCAACAACCTTTTCGAGTGCACCCTCACTTTCGCCCATTTTAAGTGTTACACCTAATGTACTTATAGCCATAACTCGTTACCTCCTTAATCAAATAATCACGCACCAAGAGTAATCTTGACAGCCTTTGTTGCATCTGTAAGTGCAGCAAGATAATACTTACGGCTCCAAATGATGTTCTCACGTTTATCACTATCACGTTCCTGTTCAACTTCGGTGCCGCGCTTGTTAAACAGTGTTACCGCTTCGCGAGTACCGCCTACGATGGTGTTTTCAACGGCATCCTTCTTTGTATAGAGGTTCCAGCCGGCGATAGTGCCTACGTAACCGTTCTTGGCAAACGCTTCAACATATTTAAGCTCGTCTTTCAAAGCCTTACGAACTTTTGCCATATCTTTAGGATTTACAAATGCAAACAGTCCAAGTCCTTCGAGGTTCTCTACGTTCAAGAGAGCTGCGGCGTCAGTGAAGCAACCGAAATCAGGTGCAGAAGCAGTGTGTGATATTGTAGCTTTGTTAAACTCTGCGAATACGTCAGCGTTTACAGTGTTGAACATATCAACTGCCATGTGACGAATACCGGTAGTTACAACCATAGGATCGGTCATTTCCTGTTCGTCATAATATTTGAAGCGGTTCTGCGCCAAGAGAATTCTATATTCTTCCGGTGTATAATCCACTTCAATATTCTTTGTATTACCAGCACCCATAGCAAGTTTTTCTGTGCCGTTTGTTGCTGAATAAACGTTGATTTTCTTAACCATACCAGGAACACCAGTTAAGCTGTTGTCAACTGTGCAGAACTGAGCAAGGTCAAGCATTGAATTGTACTGATCCTCGATTTCGTTAGCGAGGACAAAATTATCATAGAGTGTGTGAGCCATTTATTATTCCTCCTTGTTTGAATAAATTTCTTTATACGCTTCGGGGTTTTCCGTAGCGAATTTCTGTTTTTCTGCCAAGGACATTTTTGCAAAATCTTCCTTGGTTGTTTTCTTATCTCCATCACCAGCGGGAGGTGTCGGGGTTTTTTTAAGCAACTCAGATTTGAGTTCTTTTTCGCGGTCTGCCAAAAACTTAGCATGGTTTTTAAATACAGTATCCATATCACCAGCAGCAGAAGCCTTAGCTGTAGCGGTGGCAAGTTCCTTTGAATAACCAATACCCATCCAGCGATTTGTCAATTCTGTTTCGGCTTTTTCCTGGCGTAAGGTTTCAAGTTCTGCTTTCACTGCGTCCATTTCTTCCTTCTGCTGAGCAGCAATCTGCTCGTCCTGTGACATTTTCTCACGAAGCTGCTTTTTGTAATTTGCTGCTTCCGAATTTGCCTTGTCAAGCAATTCTTTTAATCTCGCACTGTTATCTTCTGGTTCAGGAATATCCATAGCCTCCAACGCTGCAAGTTTTTCCTCCGCGGTCATGTTCTCATAACCTTCGATTTTCGTTACATCAATTTTCATAACAAATTCTCCTTTGCGTTTTACGAGTTCTCTCTCGGGTTTCTGTTTTTACGTCTTTTTCTTGACGTTTGCGATTTGTGGCTTCTCTGCCAATAAAAAACGCCAACCGCCGAGTATTCCTCGGTAGCTGGCGTTCAAGACGCTCTAATTTCTACTATCTTTTTCTTTGTGTCAAAATACACTTTAACATCTTTCCTACAACGCGGACATCGAACTTCGCCTTCGCCGTTAAAATATCCAAGCAAACGTCCGCAAACAGGGCATCTTATCGGTGTCATAAAATTACACCTCTGTTTTAGCTTTCTTCTTCGGGGGTTTCACCGGATGCGGTGTCTGTTCTATCTTCCTGGTTTCCGGTGCCTTTGGGACCGGTGCTTTCCTTGTCGTCACTTTGTACTTCACTTTCGAACGCCTCCTTTGCTTTCGCCTGGTTTTCTTCCCACCACTGCTTACTCTGTAAATATGCACCCTCCGGATCAAGGAACATACCGCTATGTAAAAATGCTAATTCCGGATGAATTTTCGGATTGTTCAACATCGTAGTAAGCACCTGGCTCTTGGTCTGTAAATTATCGTAATTTCTTCTCGAAAATTTTATGTCAATATCGCGTACATTCAGGTCAATGCCAACCATATCCTTCAAAATCCTTAAAACAAGTCTCAAAAACTCTTTTTCGCTTCTTTTAAACTCATTTTCAATGGATTTCATCTGTGCTTCAGCAGATTCCCAACCATCACGCATTATAACGGCGCTTCCGGTGTCGCTTGTGCTGCTGCCGCCGTTTCTGTTCGGTAAGCCGGTTATTGTAAGCACTGTTTCATACAGATTATTCACAAGAACCTGAATATCACTCTGCTGCAAAGCGGCAGACAAATATTTCGCGTCCATACCTTCCGGTAAGCACAACATTTTATATTCGTCAAGTTTCTTCGCGGTTTCGTCGTCTATAGTGCCACCAAGCAACGCTAAGAAACTATTCACAAACTGAACTACATCGTCAAGGCGATTCGATTCAGCTTCGTTTATCGCATCAAGAAGCGGTAATACAATTTCGAACGCTCCCAGTCTTGCTGTGCCCGTCGTATATTCAAATACCGGAACGCAACCCAGCGCATGAGGTTCGTTCTTCGTAATTATGCCGTTTTCAATTTCAAAATAAAACTCCGGCGTGTATATGCTATATACCGGCTGTTTATTTTCTTTCAAAATAAACTTAACCGACATGATAACCTTCTCGCCTAATCCGTTATACCGAACCACGAAATTATGTCGCGGATCGAGTATGTAAATCTTAAACGGCTCGTCGCTGTCTGTACCGGGCAAAACCATGCGATAACCCAAACCACATGTGTAAAACCACTCAGCCAGTTCGCTGTCCTTCGCCTGTTTATCCTCCTGAAACATATACTCATTAAGAGCGTTAATTCCGTCGGTTAAACTTTCCTTCTGGCCTCTGCGAATGTACTGAATCGGTTCGCCAAAACCATAACCACGCTTAAACGTCACAACTTCATTCGCACGATTTACGTTAATTTTGTGGTTGATTTCTTCGCGGATTTCTTTCTTCTTACCCAAAATAGGCGTTTTACCCTTGTAATATTCCCAGAGATAATTTATCTCGGTCTGATTCTTACCATGCGTAAGCAACGCTTTGTTAAGCACCTCAACCACGTTTTCGGCGGTGATACGCTCTACATCTGTATATATTTTTTCTCTACCAAACATCTGCAAAATTGTCACCACCATTAAACGGGCAGACTATCCCACGTTTTATTTTTACAACTGTATTATAACACAATATGTTGTATTTTTCAATATTAATATAAACAATATATTGTGTTTTTAGAAAATTCTTTTCGCGACTGTTACACTCTTCACACCATTCATCATAAATTCCACAAGCTGACACAAACTATCCGGTGCATCGTCGTGAACATTCTTCGTTGTGAAACTAAATCCGGTTACTTCGTTCATAAAACGTCTATACTCATCTGTTCTATGCGCATCATCTAAAAAATAAAACTCTCTGACACAAGGCGCGTGCTGTTCAATTCTTGACATTTTACTTGCGGTCGTAGGTGCTTTTTTCTTGGAAATATTTATGCTATACCCCTGTTTCTTTAACTCGGCATTAACATCATCCGCGTAAAAATCGCCGCCGTTATTCGCTTCAAATCTTCCCATTTTACATTTATGATGCAGAATCTTACCAACAACGCGGGGTTCTGTCACGGATTTATCCTTCTTATCAAAAATAACGTCGTGAATATATACAGCACTTCCGTATATATAAGCTATCGGCATACTAAGACTATCACCACCGCCAAACGCAACGTCACACGCAAACACAATATTATCCGGCTCACCAGGAGGTAACACGCCGTTATAATAATTCAAACTATCCGTAGGGAACGCTAATCCCTCTTTCTCAACGCCGCGCTGCATGAACAGGCATTCAAAATCCGCACTATCTATCGTTTTCTTAATATCTCGTATCTTCTCGGTAGTGTATCTGTCCGGATGCTCATATTCAAAATTACTCTGCTCGTTTTCATCCCAAACAGGAATAGCAATAAATTTATAACGCGCGTCGTTCTCGTGCTCCGCTTTCATTCTGCTAATCGGATCATACACGCTCCAAATAGTACCCAACTGTATCTGTTTTACAGAATCACCAATCATACGCGTGGTAAGCGTAGCAGTATAATCTCCGTACAGTTTTTCCAAACGTTCCGGCGAACGTGCTTCCTCTTTATTCTTAACTAAGTCGTCTGTCACAAGAAATCTATTACTACGTGTTCGGCCCGTTACAGAACCGCCAAGCGATACCAAACCAAGCGTAGGAAAGTCACCCGCACGTCTGTATGAAATCGTTTTATACTCAGCCGACGTGTCAGGCATACCAAGTCCGGGGAATATCTCATGAAAACAATATTCTGCCGTGTCGGTCAACATACTCTTAACACTATCAAGCATCATTTTAATCATTCCGTCAGAATAACTAACATACATATTTGCACTCTTTGGCTCCGTTCCAGCTATGTACGACAGCAGAAATTTTATCATCGTACTTTTTCCGGTTCCCGGAGGCATCGAAAAACCTAAATACAACATGTCAGGATCATCTATAAACTCTTGAATCTGTGTTGCTATCTTATGCTTGCCTTCCAACACTTTCCGACGTGGCAACCAAAAACGCGCTTTCGGCTCTCGGTTCCATTCCATAGCAACCATAAAATCATCAAAACTATACTGTGCAGCATACATATACGTTCGCTTAATCAAATCATACATCGCTGCACTCTTTATCTTCATGGCTTCCGCTCTTATCCAGCGTACATATTCTTCAACGGATTTCCGGTCCTCAATACTCATTAAAACGCCAAACGCATCTGTTAAACTTTCCTCAGTCTGTTGCGGTAAATTCTTTATTTTCTCTATTACTGCAATCTCCATCTTCTATACCTCCTAAAAAAAATATATAAAAAAAGAGCAC